>NZ_JBHVDD010000015.1:23881-124348 GCF_042802995.1 Streptomyces sp. NPDC057438 | reverse complement strand
CCCCTGAAAAGCAGGGGCTGCGCCCCGTGCTTTTCAGGGGCGCGGGGGCCTGGTGCTCTTGGGGGCGCGGGGAACTGCGGGAAAAAGCCCCCACCGGTCCGCGGCCGAGTACGCGCCCCCCGGCGGAGCCCTGCGCGCTACAGCCGGTTCAGGACCTGTGTCAGCAGCGCTCCCATACGGGTCGCCGAGTCGCGGCCCGCCTGGAGCACCTCCTCGTGGTTCAGGGGCTCGCCCGTCATGCCGGCCGCCAGGTTGGTCACCAGGGAGATGCCCAGGATCTCGGCACCCGCCTCGCGCGCGGCGATGGCCTCCAGGACCGTCGACATGCCGACCAGGTCCGCGCCGATCACGCGGGCCATCCGGATCTCCGCCGGGGTCTCGTAGTGGGGGCCCGTGAACTGCGCGTAGACGCCCTCCTCCAGCGAGGGGTCGATCTCCTTGCACAGGGCGCGCAGGCGTGGGGAGTACAGATCCGTGAGGTCGACGAAGTTGGCGCCGACGATCGGCGAGGTCGCCGTCAGGTTGAGGTGGTCGCTGATGAGCACCGGCTGACCGGGGCGCATGCCCTCGCGGAGACCGCCGCAGCCGTTGGTGAGGACGATCGTCTTCACACCGGCGGCGACGGCGGTACGGACGCCGTGCGCGACGGCGGCGACACCGCGGCCCTCGTAGTAGTGGGTGCGCCCCAGGAAGACGAGCGTGCGCTTGTCGCCGATCCGGTACGAGCGGACCTTGCCGCCGTGCCCCTCGACCGCCGGCGGCGGGAAGCCGGGCAGCTCGGTGACCTGGAACTCCGCCTCGGGGGCGCCGAGCGCGTCCACGGCCGGGGCCCAGCCGGAGCCCATCACAAGCGCGACGTCGTGGGTCTCGGCGCCCGTCAGCTCGCGCAGGCGCGCGGCGGCGGCGTCGGCGGCGGCGTACGGGTCGCCCTGGATGTCGTCCGGAAGAAGAGATGCGTTCACGCGACGAGGGTATCCGGTTCGGGCCTACGCGCGTAGATGACGAGGCGTACCGGATCGGGATCGTTGCCTTGTCGTTTCCAACCGTGCGGCCGGGCGCGCGGCGGTCCCGCACGCCCCGGCCCGCGCCCTCAGCAGGGGCGTTTGCGCAGTTCCATCACATAGTCGTGGGGTGCGCCGGCCGACTCGGCCGCGTCCGCCACCTCGCCCAGGTAGCGGGCCGAGGGCAGCCCGCCCTCGTAGCCGTTGAGGACGTAGACCCAGGCGGGCTCCTCGCCGTCCAGGGTGTGCACACGGACCCGCATCCGGCGGTATATGTCGAGGCCGACGCCGACCCAGCGGTCCATCGCGTCCTCGTCCATGGGGGCGATGTCGTACAGCGCCACGAAGACCTGGGAGCGCGGTGCCTCCACGACCGTGGCCAGCGCGCCCTCCCAGCCCATGTGCTCGCCGCCGAAGGTCAGCCGCCAGTCGTTCAGCCAGCCGGTGGCGCGCAGCGGGGAGTGGGGGGCCCGGCGGGACATCAGGCGCGAGTCCAGGTTGCCGGCGTAGGCGGCGTAGAGCGACATGGGGAGAGGGTACGGGAGCGCTCCGCTCGGGGGGCCGGGCGCCTGAGGGGGTGGGGATGCCCGTTGTCTCGCGGGTGCGGGTTCGTCGCACCTGGTCGCGCCCACGCGGCGGGGCCGCACATGTCACCGCCCCGCGCCCCTGGTGATGACCCTGCGGGCCGATCACCCCGTCCCGTACCCCCCGGCTCGTTGGTACCCGGGCTCGTGCGGGACAATGGGGCATGTGACTCGGATCGTGATCATCGGTGGCGGACCCGGCGGCTATGAGGCGGCGCTGGTGGCCGCGCAGCTCGGCGCGGAGGTGACCGTCGTGGACTGCGACGGTCTGGGCGGGGCGTCGGTGCTGACCGACTGCGTGCCGTCGAAGACCCTCATCGCGACGGCCGAGGTGATGACCACCTTCGACTCCTCCTACGAGGAGCTGGGCATCATCGTCGCCGACGACACTCCGTACATCGACACGCCCGCGCGTGTCGTCGGGGTCGACCTCGGCAAGGTCAACCGGCGTGTGAAGCGGCTCGCGCTGGCGCAGTCGCACGACATCACGGCCTCCGTCACCCGCGCCGGCGCGCGGGTGATGCGCGGGCGCGGGCGGCTGCAGGGGCAGCAGGACCTCGACGGGTCGCGCAAGGTCGTGGTGCGCGCCGCCGACGGCTCGGAGGAGACGCTCACCGCCGACGCGGTGCTCATCGCCACCGGCGCCCATCCGCGTGAGGTGCCCGACGCGCAGCCCGACGGCGAGCGGATCCTCAACTGGACGCAGGTCTACGACCTGGACGAGCTGCCCGAGGAACTGATCGTCGTCGGGTCCGGTGTGACCGGTGCCGAGTTCGCCGGCGCCTATCAGGCACTCGGGTCCCGAGTCACGCTCGTCTCCAGCCGCGACCGCGTCCTGCCGGGCGAGGACCCGGACGCCGCCGCCGTCCTGGAGGACGTGTTCCGCCGGCGCGGTATGAACGTCATGGCGCGGTCCCGGGCCCAGTCCGCCAAGCGGGTGGGGGACCGGGTCGAGGTGACGCTCGCGGACGGCCGGGTCATCAGTGGCTCGCACTGTCTGATGGCCGTCGGCGCCATCCCCAACAGCGCGGGCATGGGCCTGGAGGAGGCCGGGGTCAAGGTCAAGGAGTCCGGGCACATCTGGACCGACAAGGTCTCCCGGACGAGTGCGCCGGGCGTGTACGCCGCCGGTGACGTGACCGGCGTCTTCGCGCTCGCCTCCGTGGCCGCCATGCAGGGCCGTATCGCCATGTACCACTTCCTCGGCGACGCGGTGGCCCCGCTGAACCTGAAGACCGTCTCGTCCAACGTCTTCACCGACCCCGAGATCGCCACCGTCGGCTACACCCAGGCCGACCTGGACAGCGGGGTCATCGAGGCCGTCGGGGTGAAGCTGCCGCTGCTGCGCAACCCGCGCGCCAAGATGCAGGGCATCCGGGACGGCTTCGTCAAGATCTTCTGCCGGCCGGGCACCGGGATCGTCGTGGGCGGCGTGGTGGTCGCGCCGCGTGCCTCGGAGCTGATCCACCCCATCTCGATCGCGGTCGACAACAACCTGACCGTCGAACAGATCGCGAACGCCTTCACCGTGTACCCGTCCCTGTCGGGTTCGATCGCCGAGGTGGCCCGCCAGCTCCACACGCGCAAGGCCGACGGAGGCGTCTGAGGGGGCGCCCGAGGGGCCTCCGAGGGGTCCGTACGACCGGTGGTCCGGCGGGATCGCGTGGCGTGCTGTGTCACGGGCGGTGTGCGGGCGGTGTGCGGGCTGTGTGACGCATTCCGTCCCGGATGGCCCCTATATCACTCCTCGCACCACCCTGCGAACAACTTCTGCTATTCGGCGCAAACTGCTGAAAGCAGATGGTCGTTGGCGTTACTGTCAGTTTCGTGTTCGCTGCAGAACGTCGTCAATTGATCCTCGAAATGGTGCGGGCCAACGGAGCCGTGTCGCTCCGTGAGCTCGCCCGCGTCGTCCAGACCTCCGAAGTGACCGTACGGCGGGACGTGCGCGCTCTGGAGGCAGAAGGACTCCTGGACCGCCGGCACGGCGGTGCGGTATTGCCGGGCGGGTTCACGCGGGAGTCCGGCTTTCCGCAGAAATCTCATCTCGCGACCGCCGAGAAAACGGCCATCGCCGACCTCGCCGCGAGCTTCGTCGAAGAGGGCGAGGCCATCGTGGTCGGGGCGGGGACCACCACGCAGGAGCTGGCACGCCGGCTCGCGCGGGTCCCCGGGCTGACCGTCGTCACCAACTCCCTGCTGGTGGCCCAGGCGCTGGCCCATGCCAACCGTGTGGAGGTCGTGATGACCGGCGGTACCCTGCGCGGTTCCAACTACGCCCTGGTCGGCTCCGGCGCCGAGCAGTCCCTCCAGGGGCTGCGTGTCTCCAAGGCCTTCCTCTCAGGGAGCGGACTGACCGCAGAGCGCGGCCTGTCCACGTCCAACATGCTGTCGGCGTCCGTCGACCGTGCGCTGGTCCAGGCCGCCGCCGAGGTCGTCGTCCTCGCCGATCACACCAAGCTCGGCACCGACACCATGTTCCAGACGGTGCCGACCGATGTGATCACCAGACTGGTCACCGACGACCCGCCCGGTCATGACGACCGTGCGGTCACCGAGCTGCAGGCCCTGGCCGATCAGGGTGTGCAGATCTCCGTGGCCGGGGCTGCGGGCGGCGAGCCCGTCCCCGCGCGCCCCTCGCGCCGGGACGTGCCCTTGCCGGGCCCCCGGCGCAACCAGGTCCACGGCACCGCGCCCCAGTTGCGCACCGCCACGGTCCTGGGGGACCAGCCGCCGGTCGGTGAACGGGAGCGGGAGCGGGCGGCCCGGGTCGCGGACCTGCGGCGCCGGTAGCCACGCCGTGGTGGTCGGGCCCGGGGCCCGGTCGTCCTGTGCGGTCGTACGCCGCTGGGTCGTTCGCGCGGGACGGACCCGTGAGGCGCTTCGCCCGGAGGTGCCGTCGGCTCGCGCCGGGGGCTCGTACGGCGGCTACGGCCTCAGGCCGCGCAGGGTCAGGGTCAGCAGGCGGTCGGCCAACTCCGGATCGTCCGGGGTCTCCTCGGCCGCCAGCGCGATCGCGTGGGTGAGCTGGAGCAGGTCGCCGATCGCCACGTCGTCCCGTACGGCGTGGGCGTGTTGCGCCCGCCGGAGCAGGGCGGTGCCCGCCTCACGGATCGGGGCACAGCACCGGGCCAGGTCCGAGATGTCCTCGTCCTCGGCGCGGGAGTCCGCGTACGAGACCGCCATCAGGGCCTGGGCCAGACCCCGGTATTCGCCCGCACGGGTGATGATGTCGCGCAGCCAGGCGACCAGGGCGGCACAGGGCCGGGGCGCTTCGAGCTGTGTCCGGGCCCGGGCCAGCAGGTCACCCACGGCCTCTTCGAAGACCGCGCTCAGCAGGGCCTGGCGGTTGGGGAAGTGGCGGTAGAGGGTGCCGATGCCGACGTCCGCGCGGCGGGCGATGTCCTCCAGCGAGGCCCCGGTGCCATGGGCCGCGAAGGCGAGGCGGGCTTCGGTGAGCAGGCGGGCGTGGTTACGGCGGGCGTCCGCCCGCATGGGCCTCCGGTCGGCTGCGGGGGGCTTGACCGGGGTGGGGGCCATGGTGGCGTCACCTGCTCTCTTCAGGCCGGGGTGTCTTCAGCCTAAGAGTTCGGGTGATCGGTGTGGTGGGGCGGCTGCGGGTGCGTGGGGCTTCTCACGCAGTTCCCCGCGCCCCTGAAAACGTGGGGCGCGGGGGGAGTTTCCTGCGTGCGGTCAGTCCTTGATCTCGCAGATGGCCGCGCCCGAGGTGAGGGAGGCGCCGACCTCCGCGCTGAGGCCCTTGATGGTGCCGGAGCGGTGGGCGTTGAGGGGCTGCTCCATCTTCATGGCCTCGAGGACGACGATCAGGTCGCCTTCCTTGACCTCCTGGCCCTCCTCGACGGCGACCTTGACGATGGTGCCCTGCATCGGCGAGGCGAGGGTGTCGCCGGACGCCGCCGGGCCCGACTTCTTCGCCGCACGGCGCTTGGGCTTGGCGCCCGCCGCGAGGCCGGTGCGGGCCAGGGTCATACCGAGAGCGGCCGGGAGGGAGACCTCCAGGCGCTTGCCGCCGACCTCGACGACGATCGTCTCGCGGTCGGCGTCGTCCTCGACCTCGGTGTCCGCGGGAGCCGCGAAGGGCTTGATGTCGTTGACGAACTCGGTCTCGATCCAGCGGGTGTGGACCGTGAACGGGTCGCTGGAGCCGGTCAGCTCGGGGCCGAACGCCGGGTCCCGGACGACCGCGCGGTGGAACGGGATCGCGGTGGCCATGCCCTCGACGGTGAACTCGTCCAGGGCGCGGGCCGCGCGCTGCAGCGCCTGCTGCCGGGTGGCGCCCGTGACGATCAGCTTGGCCAGGAGGGAGTCCCAGGCCGGGCCGATCACGCTGCCGGACTCCACGCCCGCGTCCAGGCGGACACCGGGGCCGCTGGGCGGGGTGAACGTGGTGACGGTGCCGGGGGCCGGGAGGAAGTTACGGCCCGGGTCCTCGCCGTTGATGCGGAACTCGAAGGAATGGCCGCGCATCGGCGGGTCGTCGTAGCCGAGCTCCTCGCCGTCCGCGATCCGGAACATCTCCCGGACCAGGTCGATGCCGGTGACCTCCTCGGTGACCGGGTGCTCCACCTGGAGGCGGGTGTTGACCTCCAGGAAGGAGATCGTGCCGTCCAGACCGACCAGGAACTCCACCGTGCCGGCGCCGACGTAGCCGGCCTCCTTCAGGATGGCCTTCGACGCCGCGTACAGCTCGGCGTTCTGCGCGTCGGACAGGAAGGGGGCCGGGGCCTCCTCGACCAGCTTCTGGTGGCGGCGCTGCAGGGAGCAGTCACGGGTGGAGACCACGACCACGTTGCCGTGGGAGTCGGCCAGGCACTGGGTCTCCACGTGGCGGGGCTTGTCGAGGTAGCGCTCCACGAAGCACTCGCCCCGGCCGAACGCCGCGACCGCCTCACGGACGGCCGAGTCGTACAGCTCCGGGACCTCTTCGAGGGTGCGGGCGACCTTCAGGCCGCGGCCGCCGCCGCCGAACGCCGCCTTGATCGCGATCGGCAGACCGTGCTGCTCCGCGAAGGCCACGACCTCGTCCGCGCCGGAGACCGGGTCGGGGGTGCCCGCGACGAGCGGCGCGCCGGCGCGCTGGGCGATGTGACGGGCCGCCACCTTGTCACCCAGATCGCGGATCGCCTGCGGGGGCGGGCCGATCCAGATCAGACCCGCGTCCAGGACCGCCTGGGCGAACTCCGCGTTCTCCGAGAGGAAGCCGTAGCCGGGGTGGACCGCGTCGGCGTCGGCGTCCTTCGCCGCCTGGAGGACCTTGCCCATGTCCAGGTAGCTGGTCGCCGGAGTGTCACCGCCCAGGGCGAACGCCTCGTCCGCGGCCCGCACATGCAGTGCGTCCCGGTCCGGATCGGCGTACACGGCCACGCTCGCGATCCCGGCGTCCCGGCACGCCCGGGCGACGCGGACAGCGATTTCGCCTCGGTTGGCGATCAACACCTTGCGCACGATGGCTCCCTCTCCTTGAAACAAGCCGAGTTTAGGGACTGCCGACACGGCGTTTCGACCCGTCCACAATGGTGAGCTTGCCCACACGGAGCGTGAATCGAGGCTCACTCAACCCGCGAAATCCCTTGTCGCACAGCATTGCGCAGGACTCCATACGGAAACCCTAGCCCTCTGATGTGGTCAAGGTCTCTGTGCGGCCGCGCTGCGGCCGGTTGGGTTTCTTTGTGGAGTCCCTACTAATGGCCCAACGATTCTTTGCTCTCGTGAGAACCCTTGTCCCGGGGTTTACCCGTTAGTAGCGTTCGCGATGTCTCGAACACCTACCTGGGGTAACGACGTGGGCCCGCGAGGCGCTGAGAACAGCAGGACGAGAGTGGGAAGTGGGTGGGGCCGGTGATCCGCAGACCGGTTGCGGTGGTCACGGCGTTCGTGCTGTTCGCGGAGGGGCTCGGAATCGCCGGGCTGCAGTGGTTCCTCGGCACGGTCGTCGACCGGCAGAAGATGTCACTCGCCGGGCTGGATCCGGACGCGATGTCCCTCTCCACGAAGGCCGGGGGTGTCGTCTTCGGCCTCTACTTCGTCCTCTGCGGTGTCGTCGCCCTGCTCGTCGCGCTCCGCAACCGGCCCGCCGCCGGGCTCGGGAGGATCCTGCTCATCAGCGTGGCCGTCGTGCACGGGCTGCTGGGCGCGCTCACCGTGGGGCTGGTCGGGTGGGGCGCGTTCGTGTTCATGATGGTGGTGCTGGGGCTCGTGCTGCTCACGCTGATGACGTACGACCGGCAGGGTGGGGGTGCCGATGCTGCCGCTGTGCCGGAGCAGGGTGCTCCTGCGGCTCCGGCTGCCCCGGCCGCTCCTGCGGCTCCCGGGGGTTCTTGACGGGGTGGGTGCGCCCGGCGTGTCGGGCGCACGCCCCGGTGGGTCGGGTGTCCCGTCGTGTCACTTCGCGGGGGGCGCCCACAGTTCGGTGATGCCTACGCCCAGGTGGGCCAGCAGGCGGCGGAGCAGGGGCAGGCTGATGCCGATCACGTTGCCGTTGTCGCCCTCGATGCCGTCGATGAACGGGGCCGAGCGGCCGTCGAGGGTGAACGCGCCCGCCACGTGGAGGGGCTCGCCGGAGGCGACGTACGCGGCGATCTCCTCGTCGGTGGGGTTGCCGAAGTGGACGACGGTGGAGGCGGTCGCGGAGGTGTGGCGGCCGGTGGCCGTGTCGTAGACGCAGTGGCCCGTCTGGAGTGTGCCGGCGCGGCCACGCATGGACTTCCAGCGGGCGGTGGCGTCCTCGGCGTTCGCCGGCTTGCCCAGGGCCCGGCCGTCCAGGTCGAGGACCGAGTCGCAGCCGATCACCAGGGCGCCCTTCACCTCGGGCTTCGCCGCCACGACGGAGGCCTTGGCCTCGGCGAGGGCGAGGGCCAGGTCGGCGGGGGTGGGGGCGGTGACGGCGTCCTCGTCCACGCCGCTGACGATCACCTCGGGGGCGAGGCCGGCCTGGCGGAGCAGGTTGAGCCGGGCGGGGGACTGGGAGGCGAGGACTAGGCGGCGGGGCTGCTGGTCGGTCATGGGGGTCAGGGTATCGGCGGGGGTGCCGATCGTGGCTGGCGTGGGGTGGCGTCCCCGCCGGTGGGCGGGTGGTCGCCTCGGGGTGGGGGGTGGGTCGGGGGCGCGCCGGGGGTGTCCGTCCGCGGAACGGCGCGGAATCGGTCTGCTGGGAAGCTCAGGGGGTTGACGCTCCAACCGCTGCGGGCGGACACACCCCCGGCACGCTTCCTTCTCGCCGTACGCGGCCGACCTGCCCCGTGGGGCCTGGGGGCACGACTTCTTCTCGCGGTATGCCGCTGACCCGTGCGACTCGGCCTGGGGCCGCAACTTCTTCTCGTCGTACGCGGGCTGACCGTCCGACTTGACCTTGGGGCACATGCTCTCTCGCCGTACGCGCCTGGCCCGCCGGTCCGCCTTGGGCCCGCCCCCCCTCGGCCCGAACGCGGCCGACACCGGTACGGCGCCATGACCTGCCGTCCGTGGCTTCGAGGGTGGGCTCAGCGGAGGCCCAGAACCAGCATCGCCAGGAGCATGGCGAAGGCCATGAGGAGGCCGAGCCGCCGAAGCATGGCCTGCGTGTCGCGCAGTTCCTTCGGCGGCTCGTTCTCAGGGTCGGACCAGAGCATGCTGCGATGGTGCGCCGCCCGGAGGGCCTGGCGCCTGAGTACGCGTACTCAGATCGGTAGGGCGGGTTCCGCTCAGCCGGGCCAGTAGGTGCGGCTCCAGGTGGCGGGGCCCGGGGCCGGCAGGCGGTGCGCGGCGATGCGGGACGGGTCGGACCAGGAGTCGCGGGGGGCGGGCGCGCCGGGCGGCTCGGTGGCTGCCGCCGCGGCGCGGGCCCGGACCACCGCCAGGGCGGCGGCCAGCTCCTCCGGGGTCGGGTTTCCCCGTACGACCTTGATGGTCATGTCTGGCTCCCAGCAGGGCTAGAGGGGGATGTTTCCGTGCTTCTTCGGGGGCAGGGACTCGCGCTTGGTGCGGAGTTGGCGAAGACCGCGGACGAGGTGGCGGCGGGTTTCGGAGGGCATGATGACGGCGTCCACGTAGCCGCGTTCGGCCGCGGTGTAGGGGTTGAGGAGGGTGTCCTCGTACTCCTGGATGAGGCGGGCGCGGACCTCTTCGCGTTCGGCCTCGGGGGCGGCGGCGATGGTGCGGCGGTGGAGGATGTTGACCGCGCCCTGGGCGCCCATGACGGCGATCTGGGCGGTGGGCCAGGCGAGGTTGAGGTCGGCGCCGAGGTGCTTGGAGCCCATGACGTCGTAGGCGCCGCCGAAGGCCTTGCGGGTGATGACCGTGATCAGGGGGACGGTGGCCTCGGCGTACGCGTAGATGAGCTTGGCGCCCCGGCGGATGATGCCCTCGTGTTCCTGGCCGACGCCGGGGAGGAAGCCCGGGACGTCGACGAAGGTCAGGACCGGGACGTTGAAGGCGTCGCAGGTGCGCACGAAGCGGGCGGCCTTCTCGGAGGCGTCGATGTCCAGGCAACCGGCGAACTGCATGGGCTGGTTGGCGACGATGCCGACCGGGTGGCCCTCGACGCGGCCGAAGCCGGTGAGGATGTTCGGCGCGAACAGGGGCTGGGTCTCGAAGAACTCGGCGTCGTCCAGGACGTGTTCGACGACCGCGTGCATGTCGTACGGCTGGTTCGCGCTGTCCGGGACGAGCGTGTCGAGTTCGCGGTCCTCGTCGGTGAGGGCGAGGTCCGCCTGCTCGGGGAAGGCCGGGGGCTCGCTCAGGTTGTTGGAGGGGAGGTAGGAGAGGAGCTGCTTGACGTACTCGATGGCGTCCTTCTCGTCGCCCGCCATGTGATGCGCGACGCCGGAGGTCGCGTTGTGGGTGCGGGCGCCGCCCAGTTCCTCGAAGCCGACGTCCTCGCCGGTGACCGTCTTGATGACGTCCGGGCCGGTGATGAACATGTGCGAGGTCTGGTCGACCATCACCGTGAAGTCGGTGATCGCGGGGGAGTAGACGGCTCCGCCGGCGCAGGGGCCCACGACGAGGCTGATCTGGGGGATGACGCCGGATGCGTGGGTGTTGCGGCGGAAGATCTCGCCGTACATGCCGAGGGCCATGACGCCCTCCTGGATGCGGGCGCCGCCGGAGTCGTTGATGCCGATGACGGGACAGCCGGTCTTGAGGGCGAAGTCCATCGCCTTCATGATCTTCTGGCCGAAGACCTCGCCGAGGGAACCGCCGAGGACGGTGAAGTCCTGGGAGAAGACCGCGACCGGGCGGCCGTCGACCGTGCCGTAGCCGGTCACGACGCCGTCGCCGTAGGGGCGGTTGTGCTCCATGCCGAAGTCGGTGGAGCGGTGGCGGGCGAACTCGTCGAACTCCACGAACGAGTCCTCGTCGAGGAGGAGTTCGATCCGCTCGCGGGCCGTCAGCTTGCCCTTGGCGTGCTGCTTCTCCACGGCGCGCTCGGAGCCGGCGTGCGTCGCCTCGTCGATACGGCGCTGCAGATCCGCGAGCTTTCCCGCGGTCGTGTGAATGTCGGTGCTCGTCGGGCTCGCCGACTCTTCCGGCTCGGACATCGGGATGCGGCTCCCTGCCTGCTGATGGGGACGTGAGGGACTCGGTACGTGCTGCTCGGTGCGTACGCGGTGCTGCTGGTGCGTGCTCAGAAGTGTGTGGGGTTACTCATCCGTAGCGTAGTGCTGCGCCTTCCGTTCGGCAGTGCGGCGTTTACCACACTCCTGACCCCTTCCGCTTGCGCGATCGGAGCGTCGCGGCGGGACACGTCGGAGGGGCGACATCACGAGAGTGATCGAGCGCCCGTGAACCTCAGCTCGTCAGGGCTGGAATCCGTCCTCTTCTCGCGGGGCGGAGGATGTCAAACCTAGGGTGGGTTGCATGACGAACCCACCAGGTGCACAGGGTGACCCGTCCAGCGGACCGGGTGAGCCGAGGTCGGACCGCTGGTCCGACCTCGGCCGGCCGCCCCTCAACTCCACCTCCCTGCGCCGTGCGCTGATCCGCGAAGGGGGCCTGTGGAGCTCCCTGGACGTGCTGCCGGTCATCGACTCCACCAACACCGACCTCGCGGGGCGCGCCGACCGGCTCTCCGAGGGCGCCGTGCTCGTCGCGGAGGAGCAACGGGCGGGCCGTGGCCGCCTCGACCGCATCTGGACCGCGCCCGCGCGCTCCGGCCTGTTCTTCTCGGTCCTGCTCAAGCCGGGCGAGGTGCCCGTGGAGCGCTGGGGCTGGCTGCCGCTCCTCACCGGCGTGGCCGTCGCGACCGGGCTGTCCCGGGCCGCCGGCGTCGACACGGCACTCAAGTGGCCCAACGACCTGCTGGTGACCGTGGGCGGCCAGGAGCGCAAGGCCGGCGGCATCCTCGCCGAGCGCGCCGGAGCGGACGGTGTGGTGATCGGTATCGGCATCAACGTCAGCCTGCGGGAGGACGAGCTGCCGGTGCCCGCGGCCGGGTCCCTGCTGCTCGCCGGAGCCGTGACCACGGACCGCGATCCG
The DNA here is from genome assembly GCF_042802995.1 of Streptomyces sp. NPDC057438. Lineage (NCBI taxonomy): Bacteria > Bacillati > Actinomycetota > Actinomycetes > Kitasatosporales > Streptomycetaceae > Streptomyces > Streptomyces sp. NPDC057438. Next base: position 112,290 of record NZ_JBHVDD010000015.1, on the reverse strand, counting down.
CTGCTGCGGGCCGTGCTGCGCTCGCTGGAGGAGTGGTACGGACGGTGGCGGGCCGCCGGCGGCGACCCCTCGGCCAGCGGTCTCCAGGAGACCTACGCCGCCGGGTGCGCGACCTTGGGGCGGAAGGTGCGCGCCGAGCTGCCCGGGGACCGGTCGGTCGTGGGGGAGGCCGTGGCGGTGGACGGGGACGGCCGTCTGGTGCTCGCCACGGAGGACGGGGTGCAGGAGCCGGTGGGGGCGGGGGACATCGTGCATCTGCGGCCCGCCTGACGGGCGGGGCGGTGTGCCCTGTGGGGGTGCCGTGACGTGTGGGGGTGCCGTGACGTGTGGGGGCGGCGAGGCTTGGGCACTCGGGGGCGCGTGGAGGCGGTCCGCGCCCGTCCGGTCGTCGAGGGCGGGTCCGGAGGGCGGCAGTGGGGCGCCGGGCACGCGTTCCGAGGGGCGCGCGCCCACGCCGGGCGCCGTCCCCCGGAAGGGGTACGCACCCTTCGGCCCACCTCACGGAGTGAGCTGGCGCACACCTGCCGTAGAGTTGAGGCCGGTCGAGTACGTGACCGCGGGAGATCGGAAGGGCAGCAGGAGTGAGCGTCGAGGACACGGGCTCCGGCACGGACGCGGACGACCGCGTGGAGCCGCCCCCGCTCTCGGCTTCGCTCGAGCGGCCGGAGCCCCATGACGTGGACGCCGATGAGGAGGACCCGCTGGCGCTGCGGCTCGAAGGGCTGATCCTCGGGGCCGAGCGCCGGTACACCCCCTTCCAGGCGGCGCGCAGCGCGGGCGTCTCCATGGAACTGGCGTCCCGTTTCTGGCGGGCCATGGGCTTCGCCGACATCGGGCAGGCCAAGGCGCTGACCGAGGCGGACGTCCTCGCGCTGCGCCGGCTCGCCGGTCTCGTCGAGGCGGGGCTGCTCAGCGAGGCCATGGCGGTGCAGGTGGCCCGGTCGACCGGACAGACCACCGCGCGGCTCGCCGAATGGCAGATCGACTCCTTCCTGGAGGGGCTGACCGAGCCGCCGGAGCCGGGGATGACCCGGACCGAGGTGACGTACCCGCTGATCGAGCTGTTGCTGCCGGAGCTGGAGGAGTTCCTCGTCTACGTCTGGCGGCGTCAGCTGGCCGCCGCCACCGGGCGGGTCGTGCAGGCCGCGGACGACGAGGAGATGGTCGACCGGCGGCTCGCGGTCTGCTTCGCCGACCTCGTCGGGTTCACGCGCCTCACCCGCCGTATGGAGGAGGAGGAACTCGGCGAACTGGTCGAGGCATTCGAGACCACCGCCGCGGACCTCGTGGCGGCGAACGGCGGCCGGCTCATCAAGACCCTGGGCGACGAGGTCCTGTACGCCACGGACGACGCGGGCGTGGCCGCCGAGATCGCGCTGCGTCTCATCGAGACCATGGCCAACGACGAGACCATGCCCGAGCTGCGCGTCGGCATGGCCTTCGGCACGGTGACGACCCGGATGGGCGATGTCTTCGGTTCGACCGTGAACCTCGCGAGCCGGCTCACCTCGATAGCGCCGAAGGACGCGGTCCTCGTCGACGGTGCCTTCGCCGAGGAGCTGACCCGCACGGGCGAGGCCCCCGCCTCCGAGGCCGAGGCCGCCGAAGCCGCGGCCGCCGCGGAGAAGGAGGGCGAGGAACCTCCGACGTACCGCTTCGCGCTCCAGCCGATGTGGCAGCGCCCGGTGCGCGGCCTGGGCGTCGTCCAGCCGTGGCTGCTCTCGCGGAGGCCGGGGAAGGGCTGAGGGGGTCCGGGCGGCGTTGCCGCTGCCGCTGCCTGCCGCCTGTTTCTGCCGGGGCCGTCGTCCGCCGAGGGACGGCTCGGCCGTCCCTCCAGCATCGGGAGCCTTGTCACCCGCCGAGGGTGTCGTCGACACAGAGGCCTACGAGGGGGACGCACAGGCCCGGCTTCGTGGGCTTCGTGGGGGTGGTGGTGTCACCCGGGTCGGCCGGGGAGTCGGGGCCGGCCGGCTGCTGGGGCGCCGCCGCCGGCGGGCCGGTGGGTGCGGGCGGAGCGGGGCGGGGGGACTCGGGAGTGCGGGCCGTCGGGGGAGTGTCCGGGGCGGGCGGGGTGCCGTCGCGGTCGTCGCGGGCGCCGGGGCCGGAGGAGTCGGAGGAGTCGGAGGGGATCTCGACTCCGATGCCGGGGCCGGGCGGGATGGCGGAGGGGGTCGGCGTCGGGGCGGTCGCGCCGGGGGAGGGTGGTGTGGTCGAGGCCGCGCTGCCGCCGCCCATGGGGGCGTCGGCGGTCGGGGTTCCCGCGTCGGCGGGGGGCTCGTCGCCCACCGTCGTACCGGCCTCCGTCGTCGCCTCGTCCGTGAAGCCGTCCGCCGCGCTCGGCGCCGGGCCCGCCGCGCTCGTGCCGCCGCCGACGGGGTCCGAGGCCACCCGCAGCAGACTCAGTGCCCCCGCCGCCAGCGCCATCCCGCCCACCGCGAACAGCAGCTTGCGGGGCCGGGGCCGCCGGTGCCGGCCCCGCGGCCGGGGCGCCGCCCCGTCGGGGGCGCCGCCGACCGTGCCGGAGGCGAGGGGCGAGAACGGCACCGCAGACGGCAGCCAGGGCGCCGACGGGGCGGGGGAGCGGGGTGCCGTGGCGGTCACGACCCCCGGCGGCCTCGGGGTTCCCGCAGGCCCCGGCGGGGTTGCCGCGGCCGGCGTCGGTGCCTCCCGGGGCGCTCGTGGTGGTGCCGGTGTCGGCCGGGTGGCCGTGTCCGTCGTCATGGTTCGTCCCTCCCCTACGCGCCCGTGTCCGCCGGTGCGCCTGTGGCGGAGCGCAGATTATGTGCCGGGATGGGCGGTGGGGCCGGAGAGGGCCGGGATGTCACTCGTACGTGGAGAAGATCGTCGGGGTACGTCAAGGGGGCACCCCGCGGGGGCTCTCGTTGGGGTGGGCGCCGGGCGCGCGGATGACGGCGGTGCGGTCGCGTCTCGGGGGCGGCCTCGTCCGGGGTTTTCGCCGGGCGGGGGTGGCTGCGATGATCGGACTCACAGGAGAGTTAACCCGCGTTAACCGGAGGGTTCTATGGGTGACGGTGCGGCAGTGGAGCGGGCGGCAGAGGCGGACGAGGAGCGGCGGTTCGGGGAGTTCGTCGTGGTGCGGCGGCACGGTTTCGTCGCCGAACTCGCGCTCGACCGGCCCAAGGCCATGAACGCCGTGTCGACCGACATGGCGCGTTCCGTCACGGCGGCGTGCGGGGCGCTGGCCGCCGACCGTGACGTCCGCGTGGTCGTGGTGACGTCCACGCACGAGCGGGCGTTCTGTGTGGGGGCGGACCTGAAGGAGCGGAACTCCTTCAGTGACGCCGATCTGCTCCGGCAGCGGCCCGTCGCGCGGGCGGCGTACACCGGTGTGCTGGAACTGCCGATGCCCACGATCGCCGCCGTGCACGGCTTCGCGCTGGGCGGCGGCTTCGAACTCGCCCTGTCCTGCGACCTGATCGTGGCCGACCGTACGGCGGTCGTGGGCCTGCCCGAGGTGTCGGTGGGGGTGATCCCGGGGGGCGGGGGCACGCAGTTGCTGCCGCGCCGGGTGGGGGCCGCGCGGGCGGCCGAGCTGATCTTCACGGCGCGGCGGCTGGAGGCCGGGGAGGCGCGGGAACTGGGGCTCGTCGACCAGGTGGTGGAGGAGGGGCGGGACCGGGCGGAGGCCTTGGCGCTGGCCGCGCGGATCGCCGCGAACTCGCCGGTCGGGCTGCGCGCGGCCAAGCGCGCGCTGCGGCTCGGGCAGGGACTGGACCTGCGGGCCGGGCTTGAGGTCGAGGACGCGGCCTGGCGCTCGGTGGCCTTCTCGGGGGACCGGGCGGAGGGCGTGGCCGCCTTCAACGAGAAGCGGAAGCCGGACTGGCCGGGCGAGTGACGGCGAGGCCGTGGGTCACCGCCGGAGGGGGTGGCCGTGGAGCCGACGGTCGCGCGGCCGGACGTACCCCTGTTCGCTTCACCAATCTCCCATATCATCCCAAAGCTCCCTAGCCTGGGGAGATGGGAGAGGACAGGCGGCTGAGGGCCGTGGTGGCGCTGGCCCGTGGGATGGCGGGGGCGCGTACGTCGCCGGAGACGTGGTGGGCGGCCGCGGACGGGTCGTGCCGGGCCCTGTCGGGCAGCTTCGCCGCGCTGTCCGTGTGGGAGCGGGACCGCGGGCTGCTGCGGGTGCTCGTGAACGTGGGGAGGCGGGCGGCGGACGAGGAGGAGTTCCCCGAGGAGGAGACGTACCCGGTGCACGAGTTCCCGGAGATCGCGGAGTTCCTGCACGAGCGGTGGCTGGAGGGCGGTGAGCCCAACGCCTGGGTGGAGACGGCCGCCGGACCGGTCGGCGGGAGGCGCCCGGGCGGCTACTGCCACCAGCGGGTCGCCGCCCTGCGTCGGCGGGGCCGCGGCTGCTGCGTGGTGGCGCCCGTGGTGCTGAACGGCCGGGCGTGGGGCGAGCTGTATGTGGCCCGGCCCGCCGGGGAGCCCGTCTTCAACGGCGGCGACGCCGCCTTCGCGACCGTCCTGGCCTCGGTCGTGGCCGCCGGGCTCGCACAGTCCGAGCGGCTGGAGGAGGCACGGCGGCTCGCCTTCACCGACCCCCTCACCGGGCTCGGCAACCGGCGTGCGGTCGATCTCCGCCTGGACGAGGCGATGGAGGCGCACCGGCGCGACGGCACCGTGATCAGCCTCGTCGTCTGCGACCTCAACGGCCTGAAGAAGGTCAACGACTCCCACGGGCACGCGGTGGGGGACCAACTGCTGGAACGTTTCGGGTCCGTGCTGTCGCGCTGCGCGGCCGAGCTGCCCCGGGTGCTGGTCGCCCGGCTCGGCGGGGACGAGTTCTGTCTGCTGGCGGTGGGGCCGTCGGCGGACGAGGTGGTACGGGTCGCCACGGATCTCTGCGGACGGGCGAGGGAGCTGGAGCCGGGCGACGGGGTCGCGTGCGGCGTCGCCTCCACCGGTGATCCCATCGGGCCGTTGCGCTCCGCCCGGCGGCTGTTCCGGCTGGCCGACGCGGCGCAGTACCGGGCCAAGGCCGCCGGCTCCGTGGAGCCGGTCGTGGCGGGGCGTGAGGGGGAGGGTGCCGAGGACCCGGTCGTCAGTCTGGCGGACCGGCCGCCCGCGCCGGCCGATCCCGCGCACCCGGGGGACCGGCGCCGCATTCGAGGGCGCCGGTCCCCCTAGGGCGGGCCGCGCGCGGGGTCGAGTCGACACGCGGTCCCTGGGCTGCCCACGGCCAGGGGGGAGTGGGCCGTGGGCCGGTCGGCGGTGCGGAAGGAGCGGGGCAGGGGGAGGGCAGGGGCGGACGGCTCCCGCCGGAACGCGGCCCCGCGTCGTCCGGTATTTCGACCCTACGCGCGTGTGGGAACCCTCAAGGCTCTGACCTGGCGATTCTGATCAATCTCGAAGTGTTTCCTGATCGTTCTCTGATCAGATTCTGATCTACGCGGATAGCTGGGGGCCGGGTCGCCGAGTTCCGGAGAGGTCGTGCGCGGAGGTGGAGGGCTTGAGTAAGGAGCCCTTCCCTGGCGCGGTCGTGACATTCGGCGATTCAGTCCCTACGATCCTGAATATGGATATGCACTCTGTGGACACGGTGGTCCTCGGGACGTCCGGGGTCACCGCGGCCGACGTCCTCGCCGTGGCGCGCGCCGGCGCCCGGATCGAGCTCTCCGACGAAGCGGTGGCCGCGCTCGCGGCGGCCCGCGAGATCGTGGACGCGCTGGCGGCCAAGCCGGAGCCCGTCTACGGCGTCTCCACCGGCTTCGGCGCCCTCGCGACCCGGCACATCAGCCCCGAACTGCGGGCCCGGCTCCAGCGCAACATCGTCCGTTCGCACGCCGCCGGCATGGGGCCGAGGGTGGAGCGCGAGGTCGTCCGCGCGCTGATGTTCCTGCGGCTGAAGACCGTCTGCTCGGGCCGCACCGGTGTCCGGCCCGAGGTCGCGCAGACCATGGCCGACGTGCTCAACGCCGGCATCACCCCCGTCGTCCACGAGTACGGCTCCCTCGGCTGCTCCGGGGACCTGGCGCCGCTCTCGCACTGCGCGCTCACCCTGATGGGCGAGGGTGACGCCGAGGGGCCGGACGGGGTCGTACGGCCGGCCGGCGAGCTGCTGGCCGAGCACGGCATCGCCCCCGTCGAACTGCGCGAGAAGGAGGGGCTGGCCCTCCTCAACGGCACCGACGGCATGCTCGGCATGCTGGTCATGGCGCTGGCCGACCTGGAGAGGCTGTACACGTCGGCGGACATCACCGCCGCGATCTCCCTGGAGGCCCTGCTCGGCACGGACCGGGTCCTCGCCCCCGAACTGCACGCCATCCGCCCGCATCCCGGGCAGGCGGCCTCGGCGGCCAACATGCTCGCCGTACTGAAGGGTTCGGGGCTCACCGGGCACCACCAGGACGACGCGCCCCGCGTGCAGGACGCGTACTCGGTGCGGTGCGCCCCCCAGGTGGCCGGGGCCGGGCGGGACACCCTCGCGTACGCGCGGCTCGTCGCCGAGCGGGAGTTGGCGGCGGCGGTCGACAACCCTGTCGTCCTGCCGGACGGGAGGGTCGAGTCCAACGGCAACTTCCACGGGGCGCCGGTCGCCTACGTCCTCGACTTCCTCGCCATCGCCGTGGCGGACCTCGCCTCGATCGCCGAGCGGCGGACGGACCGGCTGCTCGACAAGAACCGCTCGCACGGGCTGCCGCCGTTCCTCGCGGACGACGCCGGGGTCGACTCCGGGCTGATGATCGCGCAGTACACGCAGGCGGCGCTGGTGAGTGAGCTGAAGCGGCTCGCCGTACCGGCGTCGGCGGACTCCATCCCGTCCTCCGCGATGCAGGAGGACCATGTGTCCATGGGCTGGGCGGCGGCGCGCAAGCTGCGGACCGCCGTGGACAACCTGACGCGGGTGCTGGCCGTGGAACTGTACGCCGGGACGCGGGGGGTCGAGCTGCGCGAGGGGCTGGTGGCCGCGCCCGCCACGCGGGCCGTGGTGGAAGCCGTGCGGGCGGCCGGGGTCGAGGGGCCGGGGCCGGATCGTTTCCTCGCGCCCGACCTGGCGTCGGCCGACGCGTTCGTCAGGGACGGGCGGTTGGTCGCGGCCGCGGAGTCCGTGACCGGGGCGCTCGCCTGACCGACGGACGGGTGGCGCGGATGGGGCGGGGCCGTACGCAGTGCCCCGCGCCCCTCAGGATGCGGGCCCGCGCCCGGGCGTCTCGATGCTCACAGGGCGTGCGGGGCCTCGGGGTACTCGCGTTCGCGGCGGATCGAGTAGGCGACGAAGGCCGCGCCCAGGCCGAGCATCGCGGTGCCGCCTATGACGTAGGGAGTGGTGTTCGGGCTGCCGGTGTCGGCGAGTTCGCGGGTGTCACCGGTGGTGGTGGCCGGGTCGGACGCCGTGGTCGTCCGCTCGCGCACCGCCGCGTCCTGGGTCGCGTTGGCGGACGGCACGAACCAGAGGGCGCCCAGCAGGGTGCCCGCGGCGGTGGCGGTCACCAACGACCGGCGGGCGGTGGACGACGCGCGACGTGCGACGGACACGGAATATCGATCCCCTTGTGACGCTGGCGAATTGGCCGTAGGGAGCGATGCTAGTGAAAGGCGCGGGTCGCGGGAAAGTCGCGTGCCCCGTGAGCCGTACGCTCCGGGGCATGAGCACAACGGAGACATCGCAGTTTGTCCGGCTACGCGTCGAATTGGTGGTGGAGGTCGAGGACGTGGAGGCCGTCACCGGGGCCGCTCTGCGGCGGATCGCGGCCGATTCCGATATGCCTGCCGATGAGCGGGTACACGCCGAGAGCGCGGTGACCGAGGACACCGCGGAGGCCCTCGCCTACCTGGTCGACCCGTTCGACCTGGTCGGGGAGGTCCCCGGGGTCGAACTGGCCCAGGCCTCCTGGAGCAGCGAGGGCATCGACTACGACCCCGATTCGCCGGAATGGGGTCTCGACGAGGATGATGAGGGCGAAGAGGAAGACGCGCGCGGCTGAGCGGTCGGGGGAAATCGATGGTCCCGGGCGGCAACCGCCGCCCGGGGTTCTTTCGTCTCACGGAGCGCACCAGTCACTTCTGCACCCGCCGGGTCGCCGACGATCCGTTGCGAGTGGAGTGGCGTATCCCACATATCCGCAGCAGCGGAACGGCTCGGCGCCGTCGTGGTGTTTAAGTGCTAACGGGGATCTTCGGGGTTTTGGGGATTCGGCAACGATGGAGAAGCGTGTGATGACGAACAGTAAGCGGCGCAGGGGCCTGACGGTCGCGTCCGCACTGCTCGGCGGGGTGCTGGTGCTCTCTGCGTGCAGCGGGGGCGGCGGCGACAAGGGATCCGGGGGTGACGGCGGTGACTCCTCCCAGGCCCAGGCCGACAAGTCGGCGGCCGAGAAGACCTCCGAGGCCGACATCAAGATCACGCCGAAGGACGGTTCGGACAACGCCTCCATCAACAACTCGGCCAAGGTCACCGTGAGCAAGGGCACGCTCACCCAGGTGAAGATGACCACCTCCGACGGCACCGCCGTCGACGGCGAGATATCCGCGGACAAGAAGAGCTGGGCGCCGAGCGCGCAGCTGGAGCGGTCCACGGGTTACAAGATCACTGCCGCCGCCGAGGACTCCGAGGGGCGCGAGGCCCACGAGAACGCGGCGTTCACCACGGTCTCGCCCGCCAACAGCTTCATCGGCAACTTCACGCCGGAGGACGGCTCGACCGTCGGCGTCGGTATGCCGGTCTCGATCAACTTCGACAAGGCGATCACCGACAAGGCCGCCGTGCAGAAGGGGATCACCGTCTCCAGCAGCTCCGGCCAGGAGGTCGTCGGGCACTGGTTCAACGCCAACCGCCTCGACTTCCGCCCCGAGGAGTACTGGAAGGGCGGCTCCACCGTCACCCTGAAGCTCGCGCTCGACGGGGTCGAGGGCGCCGACGGTGTCTACGGTGTGCAGCAGAAGACCGTGACCTTCAAGATCGGCCGCAACCAGGTCTCCATCGTCGACGCCAAGACCAAGACGATGAAGGTCATGCGGGACGGCAAGGTCGTCAAGACCATCCCGATCTCCGCCGGTTCGCCCGAGAACAAGACGTACCAGGGTCAGATGGTGATCTCCGAGAGGTTCACGGAGACCCGGATGAACGGCGCGACGGTCGGGTTCACCGACGACGACGGCAAGGGCGAGTACGACATCAAGGACGTCCCCCACGCCCAGCGTCTGACCACCTCGGGCACCTTCATCCACGGCAACTACTGGGGCGCCGACTCCGTCTTCGGCAACGTCAACACCAGCCACGGCTGTGTCGGTCTGAACGACAGCAAGGGTGCCAACGACCCCGACACCGAGGGCGCCTGGTTCTACGACAACTCCATGATCGGTGACGTCGTGGACATCCGGAACACCGGCGACAAGACGGTCGCCCCGGACAACGGCCTCAACGGCTGGAACATGAGCTGGGCCGACTGGAAGGCCGGTTCGGCGGCCTGATCCCCGTCATCCGTAGCGCGCGCGGCCGACGGTAGCCGCCCGGAGCTGTGCAGCACCGATGCCGCCCCTGTGACACCCAGGGGCGGCATCGGTGCTTCCCGGGCCGAGTACGGGGTTCTCATCGGGCTCTTATCGAGGACTTATCCCTTCATCACGCGGCGTCCCTAGCTTGCCGCCATGTTCTTCACCTACCTGAGGCGCGAACTGCGCCGCCGCAGAAAGGCGGCGCTCGTCGTCGCCTCCGGGCTCGCCCTGGGCATCGCGTTGGTCATCGTGGTCAGTTCCGTCTCCTCCGGCATGGAGAAGGCCCAGGGCAAGGTCCTGGAGTCCCTCTACGGCCTGGGCACGGACATGACCGTCACCAAGGCCGCCGCCGCGGCCGGCGAGGACGGCGGTGACCGCCCCCGGTTCGAGTTCGACGCCCAGGACGACGACTCCGACGAGAACCAGAGCAGCGATCTCGTCCGGGTGCAGGGCTTCCAGACGCTGGCTACTTCGACCGTCGCCGAGGTCGGTGAGCAGGCGGGTGTCGCGCGGGCCGTCGGCGGTCTCAGCCTCCAGGTCATCAAGGTCGACGGGCAGTTCCGGCGCGGACAGGTCCAGCAGGACGAGGGCGCCGAGGGGCAGCAGCGGGGCGGTCCGGGCGCCGGCGGCACCGGGCAGCCCGAGGGGCGGGTCGAGGGCGGCGGCGCCCAGTTCGACGTCGACAACTACTCCGTGTACGGCACGGACGTCACCGAGCCCGCGCTGGGCCCGCTGACCTCCTCCAAGATCACCAGCGGTCGTACGTTCAAGACGTCCGAGACGAACGCCGAGGTGGTCGTCGCCGACAGGTCGTACGCCAAGGAGAAGGAGCTGAAGGTCGGTGGCAGCGTCACGATCAACAGCGTCACGTACCGGGTCATCGGGATCGCCACGCCCGACACCGGGGACGCGGCGGCCGATCTCTACATGCCGCTGAAGCAGGCGCAGACGCTCAGCGACTCCCAGGGCAAGATCACCACGATCTATGTGAAGGCGAGCGACTCGCAGCGGATCGACAGCGTCAAGGCGGCCATCCAGAAGAACATCGACGGCACGACCGTCACCACCTCCGCCGACCTCGCCGACACGGTCTCCGGATCGCTGTCGACGGCCTCGGACCTCGCCGCCAACGTCGGCAAGTGGCTGTCGATCGCGGTGCTGGTGGCCGCGTTCCTGGTCGCCGGTCTTCTCACCTCGTCGGCCGTGTCGCGACGCGTGCGGGAGTTCGGCACGCTCAAGGCGCTGGGGTGGAAGTCGGGGCAGGTGACCCGGCAGGTCGTCGGTGAGGCCGTCGTCAACGGCCTGGTGGGCGGTGCGCTCGGAATCGCGCTGGGCCTCGGTGGCGCGTACGTCATCACGGCGATCAGTCCGACGCTGCAGGCGGAGGTCGGGGCGACGGGCGGCGGCGGGTTCGGCGGACCGGGCGCGGGCGGGCCCGGTGGCGGCGGCTTCCCCGGCGGAGGCCGCCAGGCGGCGACCAGCGCGCTGGACGTGGCGCTCACGGCGCCCGTCGGCCTCACGACGATCGCCGTCGCGGTGGGGCTCGCCGTCGCCGGCGGGCTGATCGCGGGAGCGTTCGGCGGCTGGCGGGCGTCCCGGCTGCGGCCGGCGGACGCGTTGCGCCGCGTCGAGTAGGTGAGCGGCGGCCGGACATCCCCGCCCGCAGCCAGGTTTATCCGAACTTCAGGGAGTCGCACATGTACGTACTGACCGGCGTGACCAAGCGCTACACACGCGGCAAGGACACCGTCACCGCGCTCGACGGGGTCGATCTCACCGTCGCCGACGGGGACCGGCTGGTCATCCAGGGACCCACCGGGGGCGGGAAGTCCACCTTGCTGCAGATGCTCGGCGGGCTGGACAGGCCCTCCGACGGGAGCGTCGAACTCGACGGCACCGACATGGCGAGACTGTCGGAGGCGAAACTCACCAGGGTGCGCGGTGCGAACATCGGGTTCGTCTTCCAGAGCTTCAACCTGATTCCGACGCTGACCGCGCAGGAGAACGTCGAGACGGCCCTCGTCCCGCTCGGGGTCAGGGCGAGGGAGCGGCGGCAGCGGGCCGCGGAGGCGCTGGAGTCGGTGGGGCTCGGGGAACGGCTCGGGCATCTCCCGGCCGAGTTGTCGGGCGGCCAGCAGCAACGCGTCGCGATCGCCCGCGCGTTGGTGAAACGGCCCAAGGTACTGCTCGCGGACGAGCCCACCGGCAACCTCGACGAGTCCATGCGCGACGAGATCATGGAGGTGCTGGAGACGCTGTGGAAGGAGCACGGCCTCACCTTCATCATGGTCACCCACGACTCGGCGCTGGCGAGGAAGGCCCCTCGGGTCGCGACCATCCGCAAGGGGCGGATCACGGTGAAGGAGAACGCCGGGGCGTGAGCGCCGGAACGTGAGCAACTGTGCGGCATGCCCGACGAGTTCCCGGTGCGCTGGGGCGCGTGGGTGTGGAGTCCGGGCGCGTGCGGGCCGCGTGTGGCCCGGGTTCGCCGCTTTGCGCCCACTCGCGAGGTAGGTGACATGAGTTGACCCCCGGTCATACTGCGTAGACCGGGGGGAATTGACGCGTATGTGTGCGGAAGGTCCCCTGGCCGGATGAACCAGATGAATCAGATGAACTGGATGAACCGGATCGAGGGGGAGACTTGCGCAGACACAGCAGGAGCGCGTGCACGGTCGCGATCGCCACGGTGTCGGCCGTGGCGCTGACGATGGGCCCGACCGGCCCGGCGTCCGCGATATCCGAGCGCGTGGCGGGCGTGGCGGGCGTGGTGGGCGCGACGGGCCTGGCGGGCGTGACCGACGTGGCGGACCCGGCCTACGCGACCGGGGCCGGCAGGGCGGCGGCCCGTCGTATCACCCTCGTCACCGGTGACCGTGTCCTCGTCGACCACGAGGGCCGGGTGCTCGGCATGGAGCGGGCCGAGGGCCGCGCGGGCGTCCCGGTGAAGCTGCGCGAGGCCGACGGCCACACCTATGTGCTGCCGGCCGACGCGGCCCGGCTCATCTCCGCCGGCCGCGTCGACCGGCGCCTGTTCGACGTGACCCTGCTGAACAGGGCGGCGACCCGCGCCTCCCAGAAGCAGGGCCTGAAGCTGATCGTCGGCTACACCGGCAGGGCCGCCGGCGCCCGGGCCGACGTCCGGGACGCGGGCGGCACCAAGGTCCGCCGCACCCTGCGGACGCTGAACGCCGAGGCGCTGCTGACCCCCGGGGACGACGCGGCCGCGCTGTGGAAGGCGGTCACCGACGCCGACGGCACCACCGCCACCGGGGTCGCCCACATCTGGCTCGACGGCGTCCGCAAGGTCAGCCTCGACAGGTCGGTCGCGCAGATCGGCGCCCCGAAGGTGTGGAAGGCAGGCTTCGACGGCAAGGGCGTCACCATCGCCGTACTCGACACGGGCATCGACACGACCCACCCGGACCTCAAGGGCCGGGTCAAGGCCGCCAAGAACTTCTCCGCCTCACCCGACACCACGGACCGGTACGGCCACGGCACCCACGTCGCCTCCATCGCGGCGGGCACCGGAGCCCGCTCCAAGGGCAAGTACAGGGGCGTCGCGCCCCGCGCCGACCTGCTCAACGGCAAGGTGCTCAGTGACGAGGGCTACGGCGACGACTCCGGCATCGTCGCCGGCATGGACTGGGCCGCCGCGCAGGGCGCCGACGTGGTCAACCTCAGCCTGGGCGGCGGCGACACCCCCGAGACCGACCCCATGGAGGCGCAGATCGACAAGCTCTCCGCCGAGAAGGGCATCCTCTTCGTGGTCGCCGCCGGCAACGAGGGCGACTGGGGCGCGGGGACGGTCGGCTCGCCGGGCAGCGCCGCCGCCGCGCTCACCGTCGGCGCGGTCGACGACAGGGACAGGCTCGCCTCGTTCTCCAGCCGGGGCCCCGCCAAGGACGGCCGGATCAAACCCGACGTGACCGCGCCAGGCGTCGCCATCACCGCCGCCGCGGCCCCGGGCAGCGTCATCGAACGGGAGGTCGGCCAGAAACCCAAGGGCTATCTGACGATCTCCGGTACGTCGATGGCGACCCCGCACGTCGCCGGCGCCGCCGCCCTCCTCAAGCAGCGGCACCCGAAGTGGACGTACGCCGAACTGAAGGCGGCCCTGTTCGCGTCCGCCAAGGGGGGCCCGTACACCCCCTTCGAGCAGGGCTCGGGCCGTATCCGCGTCGACCGGGCGGTCAAGCAGAAGATCGTCGCCAAGCCCGTCTCGGTCGACTTCGGCGTCCACCAGTGGCCGCACGCCGACGACGAACCGGTGACCAGGAAGCTCACCTACCGCAACCTCGGCGGCAAGCCCGTCACCCTCCGCCTCGCGGTGACCGGCATCGACCCGAAGGGCGGGCCCGCGCCGGCCGGATTCTTCAGGCTCGGCGCCAGGAAGGTCACCGTCCCGGCCCGCGGCCGGGCCGCCGTCGACCTGATCGTGAACACCAGGCTCGGCGGGAAGCTCGACGGCGCCTACTCCGCGTACGTCACCGCCCAGGGCGGCGGGCAGGGCGTCCGCACGGCGGCGGCCGTCCTGCGCGAGGCGGAGTCGTACGACGTCACGCTGAGGACGGTCGGCCGGGACGGCGGGCCCGCCGTGCACCACGTGCTCGACCTGACCGGAGTCTCCGGGCTCGCCCGGGACCGGTGGTTCACGCCGTACGACCCGGACGGCACGGTCGATCTGCGGGTGCCCGCGGGCGCCTACATCCTCGACGCCGGGATCGTCGTGGACCCGGAGGACTCCACCAAGGGCGTGGACTGGCTGTCCCGGCCGACGCTCACCGTCGACCGGAACATCTCCCTCACCCTGGACGCCCGAACGACGAGGCCCGTGGACATCACCGTGCCCGACACCACCGCCGAACCGGCCCTCGCGGCACCGGAGTTCGCCCTGACGGTGGGCGGGAACGACTACTCCTTCGGCTGGCTCCTCGACACGTACACGGGGTTCGGTACCGCTCACCTGGGCCCGGGGACCCCCGGCGGCAGGCTCACCCAGACCTGGGCCGGCCAGTGGACCGCAGGCGGCACCGCGCAGTACGCCACCGCCGCCGGAGGCGAGGCAGCGAAGCTCGCCACCGGCTACACCCGGCACTGGACGAAGGGCGAGCTGGCCACGGTGCGGGCCGGCCTCGGTGCGTCCAGCTCCGGGAAGAAGGGCGCGGTCCTCGCCTGGGCCCAGCTTCCCGGCGGCTCCGGTTCGCCCGCCGTGGGCGTCCCGCGACCGCTGCCCGGCCGGCACACGCTGTACCTCTCCGCCGCCGACGTGAAGTGGACCCTCGACTTCGAACAGTACGGCGCGCAGGACGAGCAGGGCTTCCCGCTCCTGGACGCGTACTACACGACCGGCGACAGCCGCGCCTACCGGGCGGGCCGGACGTACGCACAGACCTTCAACGTCGGGATCTTCGGCCCGCGGATCGCCGGGACCCACGGCATCCGGCGTGACGGCGCGTACCTGTACGGCATGCTGCCGATGTTCGCCGACGGCCGCGGGCACGCGGGGGCGTCCTTCTACGAGAAGGTGACGACCACGCTGTACCGCGACGGCGAGACGTTCGCCTCGGGCGAGGACGCGCTGGACGGGTCGGGCCAGTTCAAGGTCCCCGCGGGGCGCGCCGCCTACCGTCTGACGACCTCCCTCACCCGGTCCGCCGGCCTGGCCAGGGCCTCGTCCCGGATCGACGCGAGCTGGACCTTCACCTCGGAGAAGACCGCGCGCGACACGAGGCTGCCGGTCTCCACGGTCCGCTTCGGAGCCCCTTTCCTGGGCCTCGACAGCACGGCTCCGGCGGGCGGCAGGGCCACCGTCCGCGTCACCGTGCAGGGTGCCGCCGCCGGCCGGAACCTCGGGTCGCTGTCCGTGTACGTGTCGGACGACGGCTGGAAGTGGACCGAGGTCGTACTCCGGAAGGGCACGTTCACGCACCGGACCCCGGCGGCGGGGAAGAGCGTGTCGCTGCGCGCCGAGGTGACCGACAAGCAGGGCAACACGTCGAAGGTGACGATCCACGACGCGTACGTCGGCAGGTGAGGGGAGTTCATGTGAGCCGATGCCGCCGAGCGCCTCGCGCGCCCGGCGGCTCCGGCGGCTCGCTTCGGCACGTGACCGACGGCGGGTGGGACGCGTGCGACGCACGGTGGCGCCGCGGCTCCGGCTACGGCGCCATCTACGGCGTCACCTTCGGTGTCCGGGTCGCGTCCGCGCCCCAGCTGGCCAGGAGGCGGAGGGCATCGGCGGAGGGGGAGCCCGGTACGGCGTGGTAGGTGATCAGGCTCTGCTCGTGATCGTCGGGCAGCTGCAGCGTCTCGAAGGAGAGGGTCAGGTCACCGACCAGGGGGTGACGCATGCGCTTCACGCCGTGACTCTTCTCCTTCACGTCGTGCGTGGCCCACAGCCGCCGGAACTCCTCGCTTTTCACCGACAGCTCGCCGACCAACGCCGACAGCAGCGGATCGTCCGGATGACAGCCCGCGTCCATCCGCAGGTAGCTGACGATGTCGGTCGCCTTCTGTTCCCAGTCGACGTACAGATCCCGGTAGTCGGGCCGCAGGAACACCATCCGCGCCCAGTTCCGCTCCTGCGCGGGCAGCTCCGACCAGTCCCCGAACACCGCCGCCGCCATCCGGTTCCAGACGAGGATCTCCGCGCGCCGGCCGGTGACGTACGCGGGGATGCCGTCCAGGCTGTCGATCAGCTGCCGCAGGGCGCTGCGCACCTGCTGGGGCCGGGCCGACCGCTTCTTCTTGTGTGCCTTCGGCTTCGCGAGGTGGGTGAGGTGCGCGTGCTCGGCGTCGGTCAGCCGGAGGGCGCGCGCGATGGCGTCGAGCACCTCCGCCGACACGTTGCGCCCGTTGCCCTGCTCCAGCCGTGTGTAGTACGCCACGGACACTCCCGCGAGCTGCGCCAGCTCCTCCCGGCGCAGCCCGGGAACACGCCGGTGCCGCCCGAACGACGGCAGCCCCACGTCCTCCGGCTTCAGCCGGGCCCGCCGGGTGCGCAGGAACTCGCTCAGCTCGGCGCGCCGGTCCAGCGCGCCGGCGGTCCCGGTCTCGCCGGGGGGCGGTTCCTGCGGGGTCTCGGGCTGTTCGTCCATACGGCAAGTATTCACGGTCGTACGCCTGGGAGCCTGACCCCGCCAGTGGTAGGACCGGCGGACGTACGCAAAGCCGTGACCTGGGTGAGCCTCGCGATGTCGGGCAGGCTGACAGTCGTACCCGGCCGGAAGGCAGGCCGGATGCGGACGACGATCAGGAGAATCCCGGCATGACCACCACTGTCGCCGCCTATGCGGCGCCCGCCGCCAAGGCTCCGCTGGAGCGCACCACGATCGAGCGCCGCGAGGTCGGCGAGCACGACGTGCTGATCGACATCAAGTACGCCGGTATCTGCCACTCGGACATCCACCAGGCCCGCGAGGGCTGGGGCGAGGCGATCTTCCCCATGGTCCCCGGCCACGAGATCGCCGGTGTCGTCGAGGCCGTCGGCTCCGGCGTCACCAAGTTCGCCGTCGGCGACAAGGTCGGCGTCGGCTGCATGGTCGACTCCTGCCGGGAGTGCGAGAACTGCCGGGCCGGTCTGGAGCAGTACTGCCTCCAGGGCAACGTCGGCACGTACAACGCCATCGGCAAGGACGGCGAGCCCACCTACGGCGGTTACGCGGAGAAGGTCGTCGTCGACGAGGCCTTCACCCTGCGCATCCCCGACGGCATCGCCCTCGACGAGGCCGCACCCCTGCTGTGCGCCGGTATCACCACGTACTCCCCGCTCCGGCACTGGAACGCCGGCCCCGGCAAGAAGGTCGCCGTCGTCGGTCTCGGCGGCCTCGGTCACATGGGCGTCAAGCTCGCGCACGCGCTCGGCGCCGAGGTGACCGTCCTGTCGCAGTCCCTGCGCAAGAAGGACGACGGCCTGAAGCTGGGCGCCGACCACTACTACGCGACCAGCGACGAGTCGACGTTCAAGGAGCTGGCGGGCACCTTCGACCTGATCCTGTCGACGGTCTCGGCCCCGCTGAACCTGGACGCCTACCTCTCCCTGCTGAAGACCGACGGCGCCTTCGTGAACGTCGGCGCCCCCGAGGAGCCGGTCGCCCTCAACCTCTTCTCGGTCATCGCCGGCCGCAAGACCCTCGCGGGCTCCGGCATCGGCGGCATCCGGGAGACCCAGGAGATGCTCGACTTCTGCGCCGCGCACGGCCTCGGCGCCGAGATCGAGCTGATCCGCGCGGACCAGATCAACGAGGCGTACGAGCGGGTGCTGGCGAGCGACGTCCGCTACCGGTTCGTGATCGACACCTCCACCATCTGAGCGGACCGCCCCCGGGCGAGCGGCGGGCGCGGCCCCTGCTTCCCCGGGGGCTCCCGCCTCCCCGGGGGCACCGCGAGAGAGCCGCCGGGGCGCTCGGACGGGCGCGGAATCGCACGGAACCCTCCCGCGTTGAGGAGGTGGGCAGGGGCCGGCGGTTCGCGGACCGGGCGGCCCGAGGGACCGAGCTGACAGAGAGTGGAGGGGCTCCGATGACTGCGCAGACGCAGAGGGCGGTGCTGGCGGGTGGATGCTTCTGGGGGATGCAGGACCTGATCCGCAAGCTCCCGGGCGTGACGGCGACCCGGGTCGGATACACCGGCGGGGACGTGCCGAACGCGACGTACCGCAACCACGGCACGCACGCGGAGGGCATCGAGATCCTCTTCGACCCGGCGAGGACCGACTACCGCGCACTCCTGGAGTTCTTCTTCCAGATCCACGATCCGAGCACCAGGAACCGCCAGGGCAACGACATCGGTATGAGCTACCGCTCGGCGATCTACTACGTGGACGACGAGCAGAAGCGGATCGCCGAGGACACGATCGCGGACGTGGACGCCTCCGGGCTGTGGCCGGGCAAGGTCGTCACCGAGGTGGAGCCGGCCGGCCCCTTCTGGGAGGCCGAGCCCGAGCACCAGGACTACCTGGAGCGTTACCCGGACGGCTACACCTGCCACTTCCCGCGCCCGGGCTGGCGGCTGCCCGCCCGCTCGCAGGGCTGACGGCGACGGCCGGGCGGCCCGGCGAGGGGCGGTGACCGGGCCCGTCGCCGGCTCAGTCCGTCGCGGCCCCCGCCGCCACCGCCCGCGCCGACGCGTTCCGGATGCGGCAGTAGAACGCGGCCATCGCCTCGCCGTCGCCCGCGTAGCGCCACGGCAGGGCGTTGACGTACCCGTCGACCAGCCTGAACTGTTCGAGCGCGGCGTCGTCGCGGTCCTGCAGCGCGAGGTAGTACGCGAGCAGGTGCCGCAGCTCGGGCAGGCGCGGGTGGCGGGGGTCGGCCGCGGCGGCGTCCGCGAGGCCGGCGTCCACCCGGCCGATCATCCTCGGCGTACGGTCGACGCCGCTGTCGTCCGACGTGTCGTGCTCGAAGTGCGCGATCAGCGGGAACGCGGTGAGCAGGCTGCCCAGCGGTGCCCCGGACGCCGCCCGCTCGGCGAACTCCGCCGCCAGCTCCTGCGAGCCCCGCCACTTCGCACACCAGTACTGCAGCGCCGAGAAGTGGGCCTCGTAGTGGTGCGGGGCCCGGGCGGTGATCTCCGCCCACAGCCGGTCCATCGCGGAGTGCGGGTAGCCGAGCCCGAGCGCCACCCAGATCTCGGTCACGTACGGCGTCGGGTCGTCGGGGCCGAGCGCCGCCGCCCGGCCGATCTCCGCGCGGGAACGTTCCAGCATCCGGTGGAAGCCGCCGAACTGCTCGCCGGTCGTGTACTCGGCCTTCTTCCCGCCGCGCAGGTCCCAGGCCAGGACCACGGTGCTGCGGGCCCGTACGACGGCGGCGTCCGGGTCGTCGGGGCGGTCCGACTCCCAGGCGAGCAGCCAGTCGTCCTCCTTCGCCGCGATCTCGCCCAGCAGGTACGCGGTGAACGACCGGCGTTCCCAGTCCCGGCCGGCGTCGTGCATCAGCTTGGCGGCCGCCTTCCAGTCGCCGCCGCGCACGGCGGCCAGCGCCGGCTCGTGGCCCGGCGGGAGGGGACCCGCGAGCGTGACGTTCTGGCGCTCCGCCGGCAGCAGCCCCAGTGCCTCGGCGGCGCTCCGGCCGGCGTCGGCGTCGGTGGCGGGGGAGAAGAACTCCTTGAGGAAGACCCAGGCCATCCAGAGGCCGAACAGCACGGTCGGGACCGCCAGGACGGCCAGTACCCACAGCAGTACGGTCATCGCGGTGCGTCCGTTCCTCGGGTCGCGGGGCCCTGGGGCGCGGGCAGCAGGGCCCGCAGCGGGCCCGTGTCGGGGTGGTCGGCGACCGCGGCGGCGATCGCGGCGCCCAGGTCGGTCTCGGTGCCGTCCGGCGCGGGCGGCAGCCGCACCACGGCCGGCTCCGACCAGGAGAACTCCCAGCTCAGCCGGGCGCGGGCGCTCAGCTCGGCCAGCACCATGCCCTGCAACGCCTCCGTCAGCGCGGGCCGCACGAACTCGCGAAAGGCCCGGCCCCGCGCCTCGGCCGCCCGGTCCGACAGCGGCAGCCGCCGAGCCAGCTGCCACAGCTGCCCGTCGTCGATCACCTTCAGGAGCGCGGCCAGGGACGGGTGGCCCTGGGTGTACATCGCCAGCGCCCGGTGCAGCGCGGTGTCGAGGGAGGCGAGGTTCGCGGCCATCGAACCGTCGAGCAGTTCCTGCCAGCCGCCGGTGCGCCGGAACCGCAGGACGTCCTCGGTGAGGACCGCGTCCTCCAGCGCCGCCAGGGTCCGGTCGGGGTCGGCGAGCAGACCGAGCGCCGGGCCCCGGGCCTCGTCCGCGCGGCCGTCGGCGGGCAGCGCCTCGATCCGCCCGACCCGGTCGGCGATGGGCGGGTGCGAGTCGTACGGCGAGGCCGGCTCGGTGGGCAACTCGGTGCGCAGGCCGACCAGTTCGAGCTGGCGGGCGGAGAGCATCCGCCCGTAGCCGCCGAAGAACTCGCCGCGCGGCGGGAGCAGCCGGGCCTCGGCGCCGAGCGTGGCGTAGCTGTTCGTGTAGAAGCCGAACGCGGCGTCCAGCGCCGGTATCTCGCGCAGCGCCGACGCGGCGGCGTCGCGGCCGGCGATCCGGGCGGCCGCGGCGTCGGCGGCGTACTCCTGGCGGCGCGAACTCGTCAGCGTGGCGCGGATGTACAGCTTGGCGTAGCCGATGTAGATCCACGCCATCGCGCGGTACGTGATGCCCGCGCCCGCCGTGTCGATCTCCTTGGTCTTCTTCCCCTTGGCCGCGGCCTTGGCGTTCTTCTTCTCCAGCCGGACCCGCTCGCGTCCCGCCGTCCGGTCGGCGCGTTCCTCGAAGTGCCCGATGGTGCGCAGTACCTGGGCCCGGCCGCGGGCGGTGATCGCGGCGAGCCGGGTGTCCGCGTTCGAGTAGTGCCCCAGCTCATGGGCGAGGACCGCGCGCAGCTGCGCCTCGGTCAGGCCCTGGGCCAGCGGGACGCCGAGGTAGAGATGGCGCGCACCGGCCAGCAGGCCGAGCAGCCGGGCGTCCTCGCTGACGGCGGCGTTGACGTCGGCCGTCAGGACGATCCGGGAGGGCGCCCGGGTGCCGACCGCCTCGGCCAGGTCGCGGACAGCACGCCACAGTCCTGGCTCCTCGGCCTCCGTCACCGCCAGGCCCGGCGGATCCTCGCCCTTCGGCGTCCGCAGCATGAACAGCCCGCGGACCAGCGGGATCGCCAGCAGTACGGAGACCACGTAGAGCTTGGCGGCGACACCGGACGGAGCGTGCAGATGGAGCAGGTAGTCGGCGCCGGCGAGCGCCGCCAGCAGGAGCACGCCGAGCAGATGGAAGCCGGCGAGCAGCACGAGGGCGCGCAGTGCGCGCAGGGTCGCGCCCATTGGGCAGAGGTCCCCCCACGGGAAAGATCGCGAACGATCGGTTACGCGGTGAAACTGGCCAAAAGTGGACGAGCTAGGGCGTGTCCATGACCAAAAGGTGTGAGGGGCGGAGTATTTCGCACGGATGTGCGGGGTCGCAAGGTTTTACTGATCTGCCGGAACCCGGCGGCGTCGCCTCAGTGCGGCAGCGTCGCGGGACTCCCCCCGTTCGCCTCGTAGCCCGCCACCGCCAGGGCACGGTATATCGCGTAGTCCGCGGCCGGGTCGGAGGTGAGGGTCCAGGGCAGGGCGCCCACGTGACCGTCGACGTGCACGAGCTGGTCCATGGCCTCGGACCAGCGCTCGGAGCGGACCAGGAAGAAGACCAGCAGATGACGGACATGGGCCAGCATCGGGTCGTCCGGCCGCGCCGCGTGCACCGCGAACAGGGCCCCGTGGACCGCCTTGGTGACGACCTCGCTCTGGTAGAAGCCCTGCACCAGGTTCACCTCGGGCAGGTGCTCGAAGACCGCGAAGAGCGGCATGGCGGCCAGCAGCGACCCCTGCCGGGCCCGGGCCGCCGCCGACTCGGCGAAGGAGTACGCCAGCTCCCGCGAGCCGTGCCACTTCTCGCACCAGTAGTGCAGGGCCGCGAAGTGCGCGCCCATGTGGTCCGGGGCGCGGTCCAGGATCTTCAGCCAGAGCTGCTCGAACTCCGCCCGGGAGTACGCCAGCCCGCGCGCCACCGACAGTTCGATGATGTACGGGACCGGGTCACCCGGCGCCAGCAGCGCCGCGTCACCGCACGCCGCTCTCGCCTCCTCCATGATGATCCGGAAGTCGTCCGTGCCGGGCGTCGACGTCCGCCATGCCTGCTGCACCAGGAACTCCGCGTGCACCGCCGCGCCGCCCGCGTCCTTCGGCGCCTCCGCGCGCCACACCCGCAGCCACTGCCCGCCGGGCGTCTCACCCACCCCGCCGGGCCGCTGCGCCAGCTCCAGGGCCGCCGCACCCGCGAACGCCTGCACCCGCTGCCACCGGACCTCGCCGGCTGCCTCCGTACCCGCCAGCAGTTGCTTGGCCGCCCGGTAGTCATGGGAGCGCTGCACCACGTCCAGCACGTCCAACAGATCCTGGTCGGGGCCCGGCATCCGCACGTCCAGCAGCTCCTGTCGCACGAACCCGTAGTCCGCCGGGTCCGCCGCGTCCGGGTGCCCCGCCTCCACCTGCTGAATACCGGCCCTGCGACGCGCCAGGACCGGCCACATCACGAAGCCGATCATGAACATCGCCATCAGGACCCAGAGAATCTCCATGCCACAAGGGTTCCAGACCCGGCCGGCAATTGCCCAACCCGCCCGGCCCCCTGTGGACAACTCCCGTCGCCGCACCGCCCCCGGCGGAGCCGCCGGACACGAGGCGCCCAGAAACCCCGCGACCGCTTACGCTCGGTACCCATGAGCGACAGCCACACCAGCCAGCACTTCGAGACCCTCGCGATCCACGCGGGCAACACCGCGGATCCCCTCACCGGCGCGGTCGTCCCGCCGATCTACCAGGTCTCGACCTACAAGCAGGACGGCGTAGGGGGCCTGCGCGGCGGCTACGAGTACAGCCGCAGCGCCAACCCCACCCGCACCGCGCTGGAGGAGAACCTCGCCGCCCTGGAGGGCGGCCGCCGCGGCCTCGCGTTCGCGTCCGGCCTGGCAGCCGAGGACTGCCTGCTGCGTACGCTGCTCGGCCCCGGCGATCACGTGGTCATCCCCAACGACGCCTACGGCGGCACCTTCCGCCTCTTCGCCAAGGTCGTCTCCCGGTGGGGCGTGGACTGGTCGGTGGCCGACACCGCCGACCCCGCCGCCGTACGGGCCGCCCTCACCCCGAGGACGAAGGTCGTCTGGGTGGAGACCCCCTCCAACCCGTTGCTCGGGATCACCGACATCCCGGCCGTCGCCCAGATCGCCCGCGAGGCCGGCGCGAAACTGGTCGTGGACAACACCTTCGCCACCCCCTACCTCCAGCAGCCGCTCGCGCTCGGCGCGGACGTCGTCGTGCACTCGCTCACCAAGTACATGGGCGGCCACTCCGACGTCGTCGGCGGCGCGCTGATCGTCGGTGACCAGGAACTCGGCGAGGAGCTGGCCTACCACCAGAACGCGATGGGCGCCGTCGCCGGCCCCTTCGACTCCTGGCTGGTGCTGCGCGGCACCAAGACCCTCGCCGTCCGCATGGACCGGCACAGCGAGAACGCCACCAAGGTCGCCGACATGCTCACCCGGCACGCGCGCGTGTCGAGCGTGCTCTACCCGGGGCTGCCCGAGCACCCCGGGCACGAGGTCGCCGCCAAGCAGATGAAGGCGTTCGGCGGCATGGTCTCGTTCCGGGTCAGCGGCGGCGAGGAGGCGGCCGTCGAGGTCTGCAACCGGGCCCGGGTGTTCACCCTCGGCGAGTCCCTGGGCGGCGTGGAGTCCCTGATCGAGCACCCGGGGCGCATGACGCATGCCTCGGCGGCCGGTTCGGCCCTGGAGGTCCCCGCCGACCTCGTCCGCCTCTCCGTGGGCATCGAGAACGTCGACGACCTGCTGGAGGACCTGCAGCAGGCCCTGGGCTAGGCCCAGTCCCGGGCACTCACCAGCCCGTCACGGGTGGGGTCGTCGTCGACGGCGGCTCCACCCAGGGACGGACCGTCAGCGCCCACACGGTGAACGCGACAACGGCGGCCGCCAGCACCAGCCACAGCACGTGCCGGGCCATTGTCCGGCGCCGCAGCAGGCGCCCGCCGCGCCGTACCGCCGCCGCGCACAGATCGGGCGGCACCTGCACCGACCCCCGCTCCAGGATCTGCCGTACGGCCGACTCACGGTTGCGCAGACTCATGACGGAGCCACCTCCACCACCTTCTTGGCGGCCGCCTCGCGCGGGGGATGCAGGAGCGTCGCCATCGCGCGCAGACAGATCGACGTCACGCGCTCCACGGGCAGCCCGAGCAGCGCCGCCGTCTGCTCCGCGGCGACCCCCTCGTGGAGCCGCAGGACGAGGACCAGCCGCTCCTGCGGGCCGAGAACGGCCAGGACCCCGCCGGGCGGCGGACGGAAGAGGCCGTGGTGATGCCACGCCCCGCGCGCGAAGCGGACGGCCAGCCGCTGCCGGGTCAGGTCATAGGGGTCCTCGCCGCGCAGCCGGTCCCAGCCGGCGTACGTATGGGCGAGGGCGTGCGTCAGCAGCCGCCGCGCGCGCGGGTTGTCGTCCGGCGGCTCCGCCGTGAGCAGCGTGGCGGTCCGCAGCAGCCGCCCCGCCGCACCCGCGACGAACGCCTCGAACTCCCTTGCCCGGCGGGCGTCCTGAGCCACCTGCCGATCTCGCACCACGCCTCCCGCCTGAGGCCGATCCTGAAGGGAACGGGGCCCGTGTGGCTTCGTCCGCCGTGTACGACGAGCCCGGTCTCATATGAGGCCAGGAGCGGGGGCGCGGTCAAGAGTCAGGAGGCCGACGGTGCCTCCGGCGCCGCGGCCATGCGGGACGAGAGGGCGGTGTTGAAACGGGTGAGGAGGGAGCAGAAGGCCTCACGCTCCTCGGGGGCCCAGTCCTGCGTGAGTTCGGCCATCAGCCGACGCCTGGAGGAACGTACCTCCTCAAGGCGGGACAGCCCGCGCGGCGACAGCTGCAGCACCACCGCCCGGCCGTCCTCCGGGTGCGAGGTCCGCTTGACGAGTCCGGTGTCCACGAGCGGCGCCACCTGGCGGGTGACCGTCGAGGAGTCGATCCCCATGCTCGCCGCGAGCGCCTTGACGCCCATCGGCCCCTCCTTGTCGAGGCGGTTGAGCAGCAGGTAGGCGGCACGGTCCATGGAGTTGCGCACCTGCCCCACGCCGCCGAGCCGGGTCTGTTCGGCACGGCGTGCGAACACCGCGACCTCGTGCTGCAGCGTGTCGAGAAGACCGTTCTCACCGACGGTCGTCATGTCCATCGACATTTCAGGTGTTGTGGGCATGGCCAAAGGCTCAATTCATGCGTGGGGCGCTGGGTTGGGGGACAGAGTACGCGGACCGGGCGTGGGGTGTACGGGCCCCGGTGAAACCCGGTCCCGCCCCTTGGTCACACCCGCGTTCGGGCCCTGTGAACTGCGAGACTGTGGTCATGAGCTACAGCACGGCTGACTCCTTTCCGCGCGTGACGATCGACGACGTGCGGGGCGCGCAGAAGATGCTTACGGGCGTTTCACGTGTCACCGCCATGGAGGGCAGCAGGCATCTGACGCAGCTCGTCGGCGCGCCGGTGCACCTCAAGTGCGAGAACCTCCAGCGGACCGGGTCCTTCAAACTGCGGGGCGCGTACGTCCGTATCGCGGGCCTGCTGCCCGAGGAACGTGCCGCCGGTGTCGTCGCCGCGAGCGCCGGCAACCACGCCCAGGGCGTCGCCCTCGCCTCCTCGCTGCTCGGCGTGCGCTCCACGGTCTTCATGCCCAAGGGCGCCCCGTTGCCGAAGATCAGCGCGACCGAGGAGTACGGCGCCGAGGTGCGGCTGCACGGCACGGTGGTCGACGAGACGCTGACCGCCGCCCAGGAGTACGCGGCAGAGACGGGCGCGGTGTTCATCCACCCGTTCGATCACCATGACGTCATCGCTGGTCAGGGCACGGTGGGCCTGGAGATCCTGGAACAGTGCCCCGAGGTGCGCACGATCGTCGTCGGGGTCGGCGGCGGCGGGCTCGCGGCGGGCATCGCGGTCGCCGTGAAGGGGCTGCGCCCGGACGTGCGCGTTGTCGGCGTCCAGGCGGAGGGCGCGGCCGCGTACCCGCCCTCGCTGGCCGCCGGGCTCCCCCTGGCGGTGCCGAACCCGGCGACGATGGCTGACGGCATCAAGGTCGGACGCCCCGGCGACGTGCCGTTCGGCATCGTCGCCGAACTGGTCGACGAGGTCCGCACGGTCTCGGAGTACGACCTCTCCAGCGCCCTGCTGCTCTGCCTGGAGCGGGCCAAACTGGTCGTGGAACCGGCCGGCGCCAGCCCCGTCGCCGCCCTGCTGCGCGACCCGGAATCCTTCGAGGGTCCGGTCGTCGCGGTGCTCTCCGGCGGCAACGTCGACCCGCTGCTGATGCAGCGCATCCTGCGGCACGGCATGGCCGCCGGCGGCCGCTACCTGCAGGTTCGCCTCCGCCTGACCGACCGCCCCGGTGCCCTCGCGACCCTTCTCGGGGTGCTGTCGGTGGTCGACGCCAACGTCCTCGACGTGAGCCACGTCCGCACCGACCCCCGGCTCGGGCTCACGGAGGTCGAGGTCGAACTGCACCTGGAGACGAGGGGGCCGACGCACTGCGCCGAGGTCGACCACGCTCTGCGCGAGGCGGGATACATCGTCATCGACTGAGGTCCGTCGCGCCCTCGGCAGACCGTCCGTCACTCGTTCGGGAAAGTCCATTGAGAGACGCGATACATCGCGTTAGGGTGTTGTCTCGTGCGGCTCGTCGATGTGGCCCACGCCACCACCCGGGCAGACCAAAACGTACAAACCCAGGCTTTGCGAAGGAACCCCTAAGACGCGGAGAAAACACATGCCAGGCGCCATCCATGCCGAAGGCCTGGTGAAGACCTTCGGCGATGTAAGAGCCCTCGACGGCGTGGACCTCGATGTTCCCGAGGGCACCGTCCTGGGTCTGCTCGGGCCGAACGGCGCGGGGAAGACGACCACCGTCCGATGCCTCACCACCCTGCTGCGGCCCGACAGCGGCAGAGCCGTCGTCGCCGGCATCGACGTGCTGAAGGACCCCGACGCGGTACGCCGCTCGGTCGGTCTCTCCGGCCAGTTCGCCGCCGTCGACGAATACCTGACGGGCCGTGAGAACCTGCAGATGGTAGGCCGGCTCTACCAGATGCGGTCCAAGGACGCGAAGGTGCGCGCGGCCGAGCTGCTGGAGCAGTTCCATCTCGCCGACGCCGCCGACCGGCCCGCAAAGACGTACTCCGGCGGCATGCGCCGCCGGCTCGACCTGGCGGCCGCGCTGGTGGTGTCGCCGCCGGTGATGTTCATGGACGAGCCGACGACCGGCCTCGATCCGCGCAACCGCCAGCAGCTGTGGGACGTGATCAAGCAGCTGGTCTCCGGCGGTACGACCCTGCTGCTCACCACCCAGTACCTCGAAGAGGCCGACCACCTCGCGCACGACATCGCGGTGGTCGATCACGGCCGGGTCATCGCCCGCGGCACCTCCGACCAGCTCAAGGCCCGCACCGGCGGGGAACGCGTCGAGGTCGTCGTGCACCAGCGCGAGCGCATCCCGGACGCCGTCGAGGTGCTGACCGGCTTCGGCAAGGGCGACACCGCCGTCGAGGAGCACACCCGCCGGCTCACCGTCCCCGTGACCGGCGGCGCCAAGCTCCTCGCCGAGGTCATCCGCGAACTAGACACCCGGGGCATCGAGATCGACGACATCGGCCTGCGCCGCCCCACCCTGGACGACGTCTTCCTCTCGCTCACAGGACATCTGGCCGAGGCGAAGGACGAGGCCGAGGACCACGGCGGGACCCCCGACACCAAAAGCCGGGGCCGAAGGAAGGAGGGGACGGGATGAGCATCGTCTCGGGCACCGTCCGGGTCGCACCGCCCGGCAATCCGATCACGCGGTCCCTCCGGGACTCACTGGTCGTCGCCCAAAGAAATCTGATCAGAATGTCACGCATTCCGGAGATGGTGATCTTCGGACTCATCCAGCCCGTCATGTTCGTGGTGCTGTTCAGCTATGTCTTCGGCGGCTCCATGAACGTCGGCGGCACCACGGATCCCGCTGTCTACCGCGAGTTCCTGATGGCCGGGATCTTCGCGCAGACCGTCACCTTCGCCACCGCCGGCGCCGGTGCGGGCATCGCCGACGACATGCACAAGGGGCTCATCGACCGCTTCCGCTCCCTGCCCATGGCTCGCGGGGCCGTGCTCACCGGACGG
Source organism: Streptomyces sp. NPDC057438 (assembly GCF_042802995.1). NCBI lineage: Bacteria > Bacillati > Actinomycetota > Actinomycetes > Kitasatosporales > Streptomycetaceae > Streptomyces > Streptomyces sp. NPDC057438. Next base: position 84,084 of record NZ_JBHVDD010000015.1, on the reverse strand, counting down.
ACCTTCGCCGACCTGGTCCAGACGGCACTCACCCTGGCCGTGCTGGCCGTGGTCGCCCTGCTCGTCGGCTGGCGCACCCACACCAGCATCGGCGAAGTGCTCGGCGCCTTCGGTCTGCTCCTCCTGCTCGGGTACGCCTTCACCTGGATCGGCGCGCTCATCGGTCTGAGCGTGCGCACCCCCGAGGCGGCCACCTCCGGCGGGCTGATCTGGCTCTTCCCGGTCACGTTCGTGTCGAACGCGTTCGTGGACTCCAGCCGGATGACGCCCTGGCTGCAGCATGTCGCCGACTGGAACCCGTTCAGCGCCACCGTCCAGGCCTGCCGCGAACTGTTCGGCAACCCCGGGGTGTCCCCGTCGGACGCCTGGCCCATGCAGCACCCGGTGTGGGCCTCGCTGATCTGGTCGGTCCTGATCATCGTCGTCTTCCGCACCCTGTCCGTACGGAAGTACCGCTCGGCGTCGGCGTGAGCCGCGACCGGCCCGGTGCACGACCGGGCCCCCGGCACCGAAAGGGGCGCCGGGGGCCGGGGGACGGGCGGGGATGCGCGATCAGCTCTGGTAGGGCACGGCCTTGAGGATCTTCACCGAGGCGAACTTGCCGTTCGGCAGTTCGTACTGCGCGTCCTGGCCGACCTTCTTGCCGGTCACGCCCGAGCCGAGCGGGGACTGCGGCGAGTAGGTCTCGATGTCGGAGCTGGCGTACTCACGGGAGGCGAGCAGGAAGGTCACGGTGTCGTCCTCGTCGCCGTCGAAGGCGATCGTCACGACCATGCCGGGCGCCACCGCGCCGTCCGCCGACGCCGGCGCCTCGCCGACCTTGGCGTTCTCCAGGAGCTGGGTCAGCTGGCGCACCCGGAGCTCCTGCTTGCCCTGCTCCTCCTTGGCCGCGTGGTACCCGCCGTTCTCGCGCAGGTCGCCCTCCTCGCGCGCGGCCGCGATCTTGGCGGCGATCTCCGTGCGCGCGGGACCAGACAGGTAGTCCAGCTCGGCCCTGAGCTGGTTGTACGCCTCCTGGGTCAGCCAGGTGACGTTCTCGCTGGTCTGGGTCACAGGTGCTCCTCGTAGGTACTGGGAATACAAAGCATCGCCCTACACAGAAGAATGTTCCTTCTCGAGTGGGCGAAACCACGAGCCTAACAATTCGGTGGCCGAAGGGGGAGGACATAAACCACAAGCGTTACGTCGGCGCAGGTCAAGGTTCCGAGTCGGAGAGGCGGGGCGGACCGGGACCCGAGGCGGGCCGGGCTTCAGCCGGCGTGGCAGCCCAGGAGTTCGGCCGAGGTGCCGCGAGAGGTCGTCCTCAGGGTGACGGTCGTGTCGATGTCCGTGGTGTTGGCGGCGAAGCGGAAGTCGGCGCGGCCGACCTCGGTGCCGTCCTCGGCCTGCGAGCGCACGGTGCAGTAGCCGTCGACACCGGCGTCCTTGTCGCCCCTGAGGTGCACCTTCACCGAACGCGCGGAGGTATCGAAGGTGTAGATCTCGACGCTGATCCTGTTGCCGGCCACGTAGTGGTAGGCGAACCAGCCGATGAGGACGAGAAGGGCGGCGCCGAGGACGCTGCCGATGACCTTGAGTCTGCGGTCGGCGCGCTCGTCCACGGAGCGGCCGTAGCGGCCCTCGGGAAGCCGCGTGCTCGCCGTCGTCATGGTCGTCCTCTCGGAAAGGGGCCGGGAGCGTGCCGCCCGGCAGGGCGTCCCCGCCTCGGACCGGGAATATCCCGCCCCCCGATGCCGTCACTATAGAAGCCCCCCGCCCAGCGCCTGACGGCCGCCCCGCACCGGGTGTCCGAGCGGGACGGCACTATGGACTCACCGGATCGCGCCGGGCCGAGTCACCGAAGTTCAGGCCGGGCGCCGAGTGACGAGGGAATGAGTCTTGACTGACCAGCTGCGACTGATGGCCGTGCACGCACACCCCGACGACGAGTCGAGCAAGGGTGCGGCCACCATGGCGAAGTATGTGTCCGAGGGGGTGGACGTGCTGGTCGTGACCTGCACGGGCGGAGAACGCGGCTCCATCCTGAACCCGAAACTGCAGGGCGACAAGTACATCGAGGAGCACATTCACGAGGTACGCAAGAAGGAGATGGACGAGGCCCGGGAGATCCTCGGGGTCGGCCAGGAGTGGCTCGGATTCGTCGACTCCGGCCTGCCGGAGGGCGACCCCCTGCCGCCCCTCCCCGACGGCTGCTTCGCCCTGGAGGACGTCGACAAGGCGGCCGGCGAGCTGGTCAGGAAGATCCGCGCGTTCCGTCCCCAGGTGATCACCACCTACGACGAGAACGGCGGCTACCCGCACCCCGACCACATCATGACCCACAAGATCTCGATGGTGGCGTTCGAGGGCGCGACGGACACCGAGAAGTACCCCGAGGGCGAGTACGGCGCGGCGTACCAGCCGCAGAAGCTGTACTACAACCAGGGCTTCAACCGCCCCCGCACCGAGGCGCTGCACCACGCCCTCGTGGCCCGCGGCATGGAGTCCCCCTACGGCGACTGGCTCAAGCGCTGGGACGAGTCCGAGCACAAGGACCGCACCCTGACCACGCACGTGCCCTGCGCCGACTTCTTCGAGATCCGTGACAAGGCCCTCATCGCCCACGCCACGCAGATCGACCCCGACGGCGGCTGGTTCCGGGTGCCGATGGAGATCCAGAAGGAGGTCTGGCCCACCGAGGAGTACGAGCTGGCGAAGTCCCTCGTGGACACCTCGCTCCCCGAGGACGACCTCTTTGCGGGCATCCGCTAGCCCTGGGGGACAATGCCAGGCATGAGCGTAAGCCTGGCAGTCACACACCTCGTCCCCCTCGCCAAGGAGCTGGACAAGGACAAGGTCACCCCCGGCGTCCTCGGCTTCATCGTCTTCGCGGTGATGGCTCTGGCCGTCTGGGGTCTGATGAAGTCCATGAACAAGCACATGGGCAAGGTCGACTTCAAGGAGTCGCCCGACCCGGACGCCTCCGTCGAGGAGACGGCGACGGAAGCGAGCGGCAGGACGACCCCGGCCAAGGGCTGACCGCCGGGCGACCGGCCGGCGCCGTGCCTCCGTGACACCGGCCGACGGCGTGACTCCGTGACACCGCTCAGGTGTCGCGGAGGCGCACGGCGTCCCGGAGACCCACGGGCGGCCCCGAGGCGGCGCGGCTGGGCGTCGGCGCAGGGCGTCCGCGAGGCAGCGCCCCGGCGGAGCGGAGCCCAGAGAGGGGTGTCCGCGCGTCGGCGTTCCGCGGCGCGGAGGCGCACGGCGCGGCCCCGAGGCGGCACACGGAGGCGCGGAGGCGCGGAGGCGCGTGAGCGTCGCTGTGGCGGCTGTCCGGGGCGAACCCTCGTTCTTCACCCGGGCCCGCCCGTCACCGGCACCCCCATCACCTCCCGCGCGTGCCGGTTCGGGACCATGCCGAGGGTCCAGGCACGCCAGCCGCTCTCCAGGTTCACGCCCCGCTCCAGCAGCAGCGCGTACGCCTCGATGTACTCGGTGAGCTTCTCGTCACGCAGCGGGTGGGCGGTGCGCGACAGGTGGGCCAGGTCCTCCTGGGCGACGGCGGTGCCGATCTCGACGCCGCCGGGCGCCGCGTACGGCAGCAGGGTGCACTTGAGGAAGCGCGCCCAGTCCTCGCCGCGGCGGTCGCCGTAGGACGTGAAGAGACGGGTCGCCTCCTCGCACAGATCCAGAGCCTGGGGGGTGCGGTTATTGCCGGCGTCCACCACGGCCAGCTCCAGACACGTCCACGCCTCGCCGTGGGCGACGCCGATGCGCTGGAAGTCCGCGCGGGCGTCGACGAGGAGCTGGCGGGCGAAGCCGGAGTTGCGCAGCGATCCCGTCTGGACCGCCCGCTGGTCGCGGGTGACACGGGCGGAGTGGTGTCTCGCGCAGGCCAGGCCGTAGACGTCGCGCATACGGGAGAACATCGAGCGCGAGCGTTCCAGTTCGCGCACCGCCTGGTCGAGGGTGCCGGTCTCCTCCAGGGCCTGGCCGAGGTAGTAGCCGCTCCAGGCCTCCCCACGGGCGTCCTCGTTGTCGCGGTGGCGGGAGAGGGCCTGGCGGAGCCCGTCGACGGCGGCGGAAGGATCACCGGCGACGAGACGGGCGCGGGCGAGCTGGGTCATGGACCACGCCTGGCCCCGCGTGTCGCGGGTACGGCCGAACAGGTCCAGGGCGGTGCGCAGTTCGCGCTCCGCGCGCGCCACCTCGCCCATGCGCAACAGCAGTTGGCCCAGCTGGAAGTAGGCCCAGCCCTCGCCGTGCAGGGACTCCTGCTGACGGTGGATGACCAGCGCGCGGGTCAGCAGGTCCAGGGAGTCCGCCAGATGGGAGCGGTCCCGTTCCACCGCCGCCAGGGCGTGCATCGTCCACGCGCGGTCCGCCGCCAGCTGGGGGGCCGACTGGAGCTGGAGCGCCTCCAGCAGCTTCTCCGCCGCCTCGGTCAGGTTGCCCTGGTGGTGCAGGGTGATGCCCAGGGAACACAGGGCACGGGCGGCGCCCGCGTCGTGGTTGGTCTCCCGGTAGAGGCCGACGACCGACGCGAGGGTCGTACGGGCCTTGTCCAGCTCGCCCAGCTGACGGGCCGCGATGCCCGTACGCCACTGGACCGAACGGGTCAGCAGGCCCTGGTCCACCGACTGGGCCAGCTCGCTCAGCTCACCCAGGCGGTAGAGGTCGCCGCGCAGCAGGCAGTAGTCGCACAGGGCACCGAGGAGACTGAGGACCGCCGCCTGGTTCACGCCCTCCGCGTGCCGCAGCGTGGCGGTGATGAAGCTGGTCTCGTCGTCCAGCCAGCGCAGCGCCTCGTCCAGGGAGACGAAGCCGTGCTGGCCGAAGCGGTCCGAGCGGGTCGACATGTTGCCGTCGACCAGCCGCAGGACGGAGTCGGCGAGATCGGCGTAGGTGACGATCAGGCGTTCCTGCGCGGCCGTACGTTCGCTCGGCTCCTCCTCGTCGAGAAGACGGGCGTGGGCGAAGGCGCGGACCAGGTCGTGCAGGCGGTAGCGGTTGCCGTGGACGTGGTCGATCAGGCCCGCGCGGGCCAGGGCGGTGAGGTGACGGGTCGCCTCCGTCTCGTCGGTGGCCAGCAGGGAGGCGGCCGCCGCCGCGCCCAGGGAGGCGCGGCCGGCCAGCGCCAGGCGGCGCAACAGCCGTCGGGAGGGGTCCGACTGGTCGGTGTAGCGGAGCCACAGGGAGCGTTCCACCGGCTCGACCGGGCCGTACGCGCCGAGGTCCGTGGCCAGCCGCTCCGGCGTGCGCGGGCCCAGCGACGAACCGGCGATGCGCAGGGCCAGGGGCAGGCCGCCGCACAGGTGCCGGATCCGGGCGACGGACGCGGTGTCGTAGGAGACGGACGCCGCCGGGGCACCCGCGGCCGGCACCCCGGCGGACGTGCCGGCGTGCGATCCCGCGGACGCGCCGGTCAGTGGCCCGGCCGACGCGCCTGCCGGCGATCCCGCGGACGCGCCCCCAGAGCCCCCGGACACACCCGCGGACGCGGCCGCGGACGGGCCCGCCGACGCCCGGGAGCTCGCCGCACCCGCCCCTGCCCCCGCCCGCAGTGCCGACGCGTCCTGCGCCGCCATGCCGAGCAGCTCCTGCGTGCCCTCACCGTCGAGCGCCTCGACGGGCAGATGGTGGATCCAGGCGGGGAGGTCGGCGGGCAGGGCGAGCGCGGAGCGGGCGGTGACCAGGACGAGGCTGTCGGAGCGCTCGGGGACGAGGACGCGGACCTGCTCGGGGTCGGAGGCGTCGTCCAGGACGATCGTCACCGGCAGGGCCGTCAGATGCTGGTGGTACAGCTCGCTGAGCCGTTTGACCTGCTGGTCCTGGGAAGTGCGCTCACGGAAGAGGAGCTGGTCGCGGGGGGCGCCGAGACGATTCAGCAGATGCATCAGCGCGTCCCGGGTGGAGAGCGGGGTCTCCTCCGGGCTGTCGGCGCGCAGATCGACCACGCAGGCGCCGCGGAAGTAGTCCCGCAGCTCGTGGGTCGCGCGCACGGCGAGGGCGGTGCGGCCGGAGCCGGGCGCGCCGTGCAGCACCACGACCGTCGGCCGGGTCTCGGTCTCGGCGCGGGCCGCCTGCACCCACTGGCGGATCTTCCCCATCTCCGTGCGCCGCCCGGCGAACCGGTCGTCCGACTCAGGGATCTGCAGGAACGACTGCTCCAGCACATTGCGCCGCCGCGCCGCCGCGCTCTTGTCGGCGCCGCGCAGCTGGGGGGCCTTCTTCTTCGGCGTGGAGGCGGCGAGCACGCGCTGCTGGTCCAGGAACGGCCGTATCCCGCGCACCTCCAGCGCCGTGAGCCACTGCAGCCGCAGCTGCTCGGGGCCGCCGGGCTGGCCGAGGGCACCCGCGCGGTGGTGGGCCGCGGGCACATGGGAGGCGGTGACCTTCAGGACGGTGGCCACGGCGCTCGCGATGCCGACGATCAGGCCCGTGCTCACGGCGGTGCCGGCGTCGACACCGAAGGAGAGGTCGGCCACGACCGCCGTCCCGGCGGCAACGCCCGCGACCAGCAGGGGAGTTCCGGCACCCTCCTTCGCGTAGCGCTGGCCGAAGGTGAGCCGGCCGGCCTGCGACTCGTCCAGTGCGCGGGTGTACGCCTCGTACTCCTCCGCGGCGTTGCGCGCCATCGTGTCCAGCGCGGCGCGCGCACGGCCCAGGAGCACCACCCCGTCGGTACGCCCGCCCGACCTGCGGACCTCCTCCTCGACCGCCCGGACCAGCAGTCCTTCGGCCTCCCCCCGGTGGCTGTCCCGCATCACAACGTCCCCCTTCGCCGAAACGGTTGCCTTCGGCCAGTGTGGGGCGGGGGGCGCGACTAATCGAGAGGGCGTGATCCCGTGCGGGGACCGGGCGCCGGGGCTCGGCGTGCGGAAGGGGGACGCGTGGGGCCGGGACGCGTGTCCGTGCCGAACTGCGATACCCGGGTACTGGGGAATGATGGTGACCATGGCGAATCGACTGGCCCACGAGACCTCCCCCTACCTCCTCCAGCACGCCGACAACCCGGTCGACTGGTGGCCCTGGTCGCCCGAGGCCTTCGAGGAGGCGCGGCGGCGGGGTGTGCCGGTGCTGCTGAGCGTGGGCTATTCGAGCTGTCACTGGTGCCATGTGATGGCCCACGAGTCGTTCGAGGACCGGGAGACCGCCGAGTACCTGAACGCCCACTTCGTCACCATCAAGGTCGACCGCGAGGAGCGCCCCGACGTCGACGCCGTGTACATGGAGGCCGTGCAGGCGGCGACCGGGCAGGGTGGGTGGCCCATGACCGTGTTCCTGACGCCGGAGGAGGAGCCGTTCTACTTCGGGACGTACTTTCCGCCGGCGCCCCGGCACGGGATGCCCTCCTTCCGGCAGGTGCTGGAGGGCGTGCGGGCCGCCTGGGCGGACCGGCGGGACGAGGTCGCCGAGGTCGCCGGGAAGGTCGTGCGGGATCTTTCCGGGCGGGAGCTGAAGTTCGCGGCGGTCGACGTGCCCGGGGAGGACGAGCTGGCGCAGGCGCTGCTGGGGCTCACCCGGGAGTACGACGCGGCGCGCGGCGGGTTCGGCAGGGCGCCCAAGTTCCCGCCGTCGATGGTGATCGAGTTCCTGCTGCGGCACGCGGCGCGCACGGGCTCCGAGGGCGCGCTGCAGATGGCGCGGGACACGTGCGAGCGGATGGCCCGCGGCGGTATCTACGACCAGCTCGGCGGCGGCTTCGCCCGGTACTCGGTCGACCGTGAGTGGGTCGTGCCCCACTTCGAGAAGATGTTGTACGACAACGCCCTGCTCTGCCGGGTCTACGCCCACCTCTGGCGGGCCACCGGCTCCGAGCTGGCCCGGCGGGTGGCGCTGGAGACGGCCGACTTCCTGGTCCGTGAACTCAGGACGAACGAGGGCGGGTTCGCCTCCGCGCTGGATGCCGACAGCGACGACGGCACCGGTTCCGGGAAGCACGTGGAAGGGGCCTATTACGTCTGGACGCCCGAGCAGCTGACCGAGGTGCTGGGAGAGGAGGACGGGCGGCTCGCCGCGCAGTACTTCGGGGTCACGGAGGAGGGCACGTTCGAGGAGGGTGCGTCCGTGCTGCAACTTCCGCAGCACGAGGGCGTGTTCGACGCCGAGAGGATCGAGTCGGTGCGGGAGCGGCTGCTCGCGGCGCGGTCGCGGCGCCCCGCCCCCGGCCGGGACGACAAGGTGGTCGCCGCCTGGAACGGGCTCGCCGTCGCCGCGCTCGCCGAGACCGGCGCCTACTTCGACCGCCCCGACCTGGTGGACGCCGCGATCGCCGCCGCCGACCTCCTGGTGCGTCTGCACCTGGACGAGCGGGCGCGGCTGGCGCGGACCAGCAAGGACGGGCAGGTGGGGGCCAACGCGGGGGTGCTGGAGGACTACGCGGACGTCGCGGAGGGGTTCCTGGCGCTCGCGTCGGTCACGGGGGAGGGGGTGTGGCTGGAGTTCGCGGGGTTCCTGCTCGACCATGTGCTCGCGCGGTTCGTCGACGAGGAGTCGGGGGCGCTGTACGACACCGCCAGTGACGCGGAGAAGCTGATCCGGCGGCCGCAGGACCCGACCGACAACGCCACGCCGTCGGGGTGGAGCGCGGCGGCCGGGGCGCTGCTGGCCTATGCGGCGCACACCGGCTCGGAGCCCCATCGGAGCGCCGCCGAGCGGGCGTTGGGTGTGGTGAGGGCGCTGGGTCCGCGTGCGCCGAGGTTCATCGGGTGGGGCCTGGCGACGGCGGAGGCGCTGCTCGACGGGCCGCGTGAGGTCGCGGTCGTGGGGCCGGAGGGGCATCCGGGGCGGCGGGAACTGCACCGGGCGGCGCTGCTGGGGACCGCGCCGGGTGCGGTGGTCGCGGTGGGCGCCGCGGACGGCGACGAGCTGCCGCTGCTGGCGGGCCGTCCGCTCGTCGGGGGCGAACCGGCCGCGTATGTCTGCCGCAATTTCACCTGTGACGCTCCCACGACCGATGTCGACCGGTTGCGGGCGGCTCTCGGGGTGGCCTCGACCGGCTGAAACTCGCCGGTCAGAGACCCGGACAAGATCGAACAACTATGGGAAAACGGGTCGGTGTGCGGACACATGCGACTACATGTTCCCTCGAACGGAAACACGGTTTTTATCGGAAGGGCTCCCCCGGTTCACAGTTTCCCCCTAGTCTCCTCACAGTGACGCGACGGGAGTAACTCCCCGCGCGTCAGGGGGTATTCGGATCCGGGGGGATCTCTTTTGCTGACGTCTGTCCTCATAGCCGTCGTCTCGCTCGCCTTGTTCTGGATGGCGGCTTTCACTCTGTGGTGGCAGATGCACGCGTGGCGTACGCCCGAAGTGCTCGCCTCCACCCGGTTCAGCAGACCGGACGGCGACGAACATGTCTCGTTCTCACTGCTGCTGCCCGCACGCCATGAACAGGCCGTGCTGGACCACACCATCCAACGACTGCTCGAATCGAGCCACGACCACTTCGAGATCATCGTGATCGTCGGACACGACGACCCGGAGACCACCGCGGTGGCCCGGGCGGCCGAGGGGCGCGACCCCCGGGTCCGCGTGGTCGTCGACCATCACGAGAAGAAGAACAAGCCCCGGGCCATGAACACGGCCCTGCCGCACTGCCGCGGCGACGTCGTCGGGGTCTTCGACGCCGAGGACCAGGTCCATCCCGAACTGCTGTCCCATGTCGACCACGCCTTCCGCACCACGGGCGCCGACGTCGTGCAGGGCGGGGTGCAGCTCATCAACTTCCACTCCAGCTGGTACAGCCTGCGCAACTGCCTGGAGTACTTCTTCTGGTTCCGGTCCCGGCTGCATCTGCATGCGCAGAAAGGGTTCATCCCGCTCGGCGGCAACACCGTGTTCGTACGGACCTTGGTCCTGCGGGAAGCCGGCGGTTGGGACCCCGACTGCCTCGCCGAGGACTGTGACCTGGGCGTACGGCTGTCGAGCGTCGGCAAGAAGGTCGTCGTCGCCTACGACTCCGACATGGTGACCCGCGAGGAGACCCCCGGCAGCCTGGTGTCGCTGATGAAACAGCGCACCCGCTGGAACCAGGGCTTCCTCCAGGTCTACCGGAAGCGGGACTGGAAGCAACTGCCCGGTTTCCGGCAGCGGTTGCTGGCCCGCTACACGCTGATGACGCCGTATCTCCAGGCCGTCTCCGGGGTGATCATCCCGCTCAACGTGGCCGTCGCCCTGTTCCTCGACGTCCCCGTCGGCGTCGCCTTCATCACCTTCCTGCCGGCCGTCACCGCGCTCGTCACCTTCGTGTTCGAGGTCGTCGGACTGCACGACTTCGGCCGGCAGTACGGCCTGCGCGTCCGGTTCACCCACTACGTCAAGCTGATCGTGGGCGGCCCCTTCTACCAGGTGCTCCTCGCCCTCGCCGCCGTACGCGCGGTGTGGCGTGAGCAACGCGGCCGCAACGACTGGGAGTTGACCAGTCACGTCGGCGCACATCTCGCGCACGTGGACCGAGAGGACGTTCCTGCGTGACCTCCACACTTCCCGCGGCGACCCAGACCGAGGTCAAGGTCCCCGCGCAGCGGACAGCTGCGCCCGCCACCGGTTCGACCGGTCGAACGACCGCGTCCGCTTCGCCTCCGCCCGCACCGACGCGGCTGCGCGACTCGCGCCCCGACCTGATCCTCTGCGGTCTCCTCCTCGTCGCGATCATGATCGTGCAGGGGTGGAACATCGCCGACTACCCGGCCCTCAGCGACGACGAGGGCACCTACCTCGCGCAGGCCTGGGCCGTGCAGGAGGGCAGGGGACTCGCCCACTACACCTACTGGTACGACCACCCGCCGCTCGGCTGGATCCAGCTCGCCGTCCTGACCTGGATCCCCGCCCAGCTCGCCCCCGAGTCGATGACCGTCGGCTCCATGCGCGTGGTGATGCTGCTGATCAGCGCCGCCAGTGCCGTCCTCGTCTACGTCCTCGGCCGCCGCCTCTCCCTGCCCCGCTGGGCCGCCGGCCTCGGCATGGTCCTCTTCGGACTGTCCCCGCTGTCGGTGGTGCTCCAGCGGGAGATCTTCCTCGACAACATCGCGGTGATGTGGACGCTGCTGGCGTTCTGCCTCGCCGCCTCACCGAACCGTCACCTCTGGCACCACTTCGGCGCGGGGCTGGCCGCCGCCACGGCCGTGCTCACCAAGGAGACGATGCTCCTCGTCCTGCCCGCCGTGCTCCTCACCATGTGGCGGCACAGCCATCGCGACACCCGGAAGTTCGCCCTCACCGGCGCGATCACCGCCTGTGTCCTGATCGGCGCCTCGTACCCCCTGTTCGCCCTGCTCAAGGGCGAGTTGATCCCCGGCGCCGGCCATGTCTCGCTGTGGGACGGCGTCGTCTACCAGATGAGCCGCCCCGGCTCCGGCTTCATCCTCACCGAGGGCACGGGCAGTCACGGCGTCCTGCAGTCCTGGCTGTACTACGACCGTGTCCTGCCCCTCGGCGGACTCGCCGGCGCGCTGCTGCTCCTGCTCACCTGGCGCTGGTCGGTGACCGCGCGCGCCCTCGCCGGCCCCGCCCTCGCCGTCGCGATCCTCGCCGGCATGGCCCTGCGCCCCGGCTATCTGCCCGCGATGTACGTCCTGCAGGCCCTGCCCTTCCTCGCGCTCGTCCTCGCGGGCGGCACGGCGAGCGTCGCCCACGGCATCCTGCGCAGAGGCCGGAGCGCGACGGAACCGCGCCCCCTGGTCTGGGCGCGCTGCACGGTCGCCGTCGCCCTGGCCGCCCTCGCGACGGCGTACGTGGCGCCCCGCTGGTACGACGGCAACCACACCGCGATGACGTTCAACGCCAACGCGCCCTACCAGAAGGCCGCCGCGTGGCTCGGACGTGAGGTCGACGATCCCGGGGACACCCGTGTCCTGGTCGACGACGCGCTCTGGCTCGACCTCGTCCACCACGGGTACGAGCCGGGCCTCGGCGTCATCTGGTTCTACAAGGCCGACCTCGACCCGGCGGTGACGAGGACGATGCCGCGCGGCTGGCGCGACCTCGACTACGTGGTGGCCTCCCCGACCGTCCGGCGCGACGCGGTCGACCTGCCCAACGTACGGCGCGCGATGGAGAACTCGACGCCGGTCGCCACCTTCGGCACCGGTGAGGACCGGATCGAGATCCGCAGGATCGTGGCCGGCGGCGACGACCGCGCACGGGGGACCGGGGCGACGGAAGACGAACGCGCACGCGGGACCGGGACGGAAGACGAACGCGCCCGCGACACCGAGGCCGCCGGGGGTGAGCGATGACCGGCGGGAGCTACGAGTCCACGGCCCGAGAGGAACTGGGCGACCCGGCCGTACGCGGCGCCGAGGTCCCCGAGCCCGGCGCCGTCACCATCGTCGTACCGACCTTCAACGAGTCCGCCAACGTACGGGAGTTGCTGCACCGCATCACGGAGTCGGTGCCCGGACGGCTGCCCTGCGAGGTCGTCTTCGTGGACGACTCCACCGACGACACCCCGGCGGTGATCGACCGGGTCGCGCAGGACTGCCCGTTCCCCGTGACCGTGCTGCACCGCGACGAACCGGTCGGCGGACTCGGCGGCGCGGTCGTCGAGGGCATCAGGGCGGCCGGCTGCGACTGGATCGTCGTCATGGACGGCGACCTGCAGCATCCGCCGTCGCTGGTACCGGAGTTGGTGGCGACCGGGGAGCGGTCGGCAGCGGATCTGGTGGTCGCCTCCCGGTACATCGAGGGCGGCAGCCGGGCCGGGCTCGCGGGCGGCTACCGCGTGGCCGTGTCCCGGGGAGCGACCTGGCTCACCAAGTCCCTCTTCCCACGCCGGCTGCACGGCATCAGCGACCCGATGAGCGGCTTCTTCGCGATCCGCCGCAGCGCGGTCACCGCCGACGTCCTCCAGCCGCTCGGCTACAAGATCCTCCTCGAACTCGCCGTGCGCAGCCGCCCGCGCCGGGTCACCGAGGTGCCGTTCGTCTTCCAGGACCGGTACGCCGGGGAGTCCAAGTCCACCGCCCGGGAGGGCTTCCGCTTCCTGCGCCACCTCGTCGGACTGCGCACCGCCTCGCCCGTGGCCCGCATGCTCGTCTTCGGGCTGATCGGCGTCACCGGCTTCCTGCCGAACCTGGCCGCCCTGTACGCCCTCACCTCGGCCGGCATGCACTACCTCCCCGCCGAGATCCTCGCCAACCAGCTCGGGGTCCTCTGGAACTTCCTCCTCATCGAGCACCTGTGCTTCCGCGAGCGGCGCAGGCACCGCAAGGGGTGGGACCGCGTCGGCCGGTTCGCGTTGCTCGCCAACGCCGATCTGGTGCTGCGCATCCCGCTGATCGCCCTGTTCGTCGCCCGGTTCGGGATGGGGGCGCTGTCCGCGACCGCGCTCGCCCTGGTGACGACGTTCGTCCTGCGCTTCGTGGCGACCGAGGCGCTGGTGTATCTGCCGCGGAAGGCGTCTCGCCGTCTGCCGCGCACGACATCTCGCCGTGGGGAGCGCGGCGAGCAGAAGCAGGCCGAACAGGAGCAGGCCCAGCAGAAGCAGGCCGAGCCGGCAAGGAGAGCAGTGTGAAGAACCATCCGATGAGCCGTCTGCGGGCCCGCTTCGGGGCCCGCCGCAGACCCGGGCCCCTGCCCAGGGTCAGACGACGTACCGCCCTGCTGGGGGTCGGGGCACTCGCCGCCGGCCTGCTGCTGGTCTCGCCGCAGTCCGCGTCCGCCGCCAACCTCGTCCAGAACCCGGGGTTCGAGACCGCCGGCAGCGACGGCATGCCGTACTGCTGGGAGAAGTCCGGCTGGGGCGACAACGACTTCACCTTCACCACGGTGTCGGGCGCCCACTCCGGCACCAAGGCCATGAAGGTCGAGCTGACCCGCCGGGTGTCCGGCGACCGCAAGGCACTCATCACCGAGTCGGCGGCCTGTGCGCCCCCGGTCACGGTGGGCAAGCAGTACGACCTGGCCCTCTGGTACAAGTCGACGACCCCGGACACCTCCGTCACCCTTTTCCGGCACGACACCACGGCCGGCTGGCAGTACTGGACCGACCTCAAGACGCTGGACATGGCCGGGAGCTGGACCGAGGCGACCGTCCGCACCCCCGAGATCCCGGCGGGCACCGACCGGATCACCTGGGGCGTCTCCGTCTACGGCACCGGCTCCGTCACCACCGACGACTACACGATGGACCAGGTCGCCGACCCCGTCCCCCAGCCGCAGTGCACGGGCACGCCGGACGAGTGTCTGAACGGCCGCTGGGACGTGCTGCCCACGCAGAACCCCGTCCGCTCCATGCACTCCGTCGTCCTCAACAACGGCAAGGTGCTGCTGATCGCCGGCTCCGGCAACAGCGAGCAGATGTTCGAGGCGGGGACGTTCACGTCCGCGGTCTACGACCCGAAGAACGGCACGTACAAGCAGATCCCGACCCCGGACGACATGTTCTGCGCGGGCCATGTGCAGCTGGACGACGGCCGTGTCCTCGTCATGAGCGGGAACAAGGCGTACCCGGTGGCGGGCGGTCACGGCTACGAGGGCTACAAGGACTCGTACGTCTTCGACCCGGTCACCGAGACGTACAGCAAGACCAATGACATGAACGACGGCCACTGGTACCCGTCGGCGACGATCCTCGGCAACGGTGACGTCATCTCGTTCGGCGGTCTGCGCGAGGACTCCACGGGGTCGGTGACGGCCGAGTTGTGGTCGGACGCCGAACAGAAGTGGCTCGAACTGTGGAAGGTCAACCAGACCTGGTCGTACTGGGGTCTGTACCCGTCCATGATCCTCATGCAGGACGGCCGCCTCTTCTACTCCGGCAGCCATGTCTTCGGCAACAACATCCCCGGCACGGGCAGCGCCCTCTACGACTACGGCGCCAACACGATCACGTCCGTCCCGGGCCTGCAGAACAAGGACCAGCGTGACCAGTCCGCGAGCGTGCTGCTGCCTCCCGCCCAGGACCAGAAGGTCCTGACGCTCGGCGGCGGCAACATCGAGTCCAACCCGGAGGCGAACCGTCTGACGGACGTCATCGACCTGAAGGCCGCGAACCCGGCGTACGTCGCGGGCCCGCCGATCCCGCAGGGCACGGTGGACCTGGGCAACGGCAAGGTCGCCCAGACGGGCAACCAGGGCAAGATGTACGTCTCCGCGGTACTCCTGCCCGACGGCAAGGTCCTGGAGACGGGCGGCGCCCTGCACAACCGGGCCGACCCGGTCTACGAGTCGTCGCTCTACGACCCGGCGACCAACACCTTCGACCCGGTGGCGGCGGACCCGGAGGAGCGCGGCTACCACTCCTCGGCGTTCCTGCTCCCCGACGGCCGTGTCATGACGACGGGTGACAACCCCGGCAACGGCTCCTGGAACCACGACGTGTCGGTCTACACCCCGCCGTACCTCCTGAAGGGCCCCCGCCCGAAGATCACGTCGGTGATCGACAAGGAGTGGGTGTACGGCGACACGCAGCGGATCACGGTGGACCGGCCCATCGTGAAGGCGGAACTGATCCGCCCCGCCGCGGTCACGCACTCCTCGGACCCGAACCAGCGGTTCGTGGACCTGCCGTTGTCCGTCGACGGCAACAACATCGACCTCAACGTGACGAGCAACCCCAACCTGGCGCCGCCCGGCTGGTACATGCTCTTCGCGGTCGACGCGAACGGCGTCCCGTCGGTCGCGGAATGGGTCCACCTCCAGGGCCCGTCCGCCCTGGCCGTCGCCTCCGGTGACGCCCCCTCGGCCCACGTCCACGACTTCGCGGACGCCCCGAAGGGCAAGGTCACGGGCCCGCAGAAGAAGACCAGATCCAAGAAGGTCAGCCCCACGATCTCCGGCTGCGACCGCCACTACGGCTCGGCCAACGTCTGCGTCCCGACGGCCTTCCCGGCGGAGGTCGGGAGGACGACGGCGGCCCGCTGCGCGTGGCTCAAGAAGAACGACTACGGCCGCCTGAAGGTCAACGGCGGGGACGACCCACTGAAGCTGGACCGGGACGGGGACGGCGTGGCGTGCGGGAAGGGGGACGTACGACGCCGCTGACGCGCAGCGGCCGCGCCCCGGACGCGGCTCCCTGAGGCCCATGGCCCCGCACTCGGCGGACATCCGTCGGGTGCGGGGCCTGGTCGTGTGCGGGGGCGCGGGGGGCGGTCGCGGGCATCGTCAGATGGCCTGCCCGGTCAGCTTGCCGGTGGCCTGCTGCTGGACGGCGGCCGAGCGGCGGAGGAAGTCGAGGATCACGTCGAGCTGCTCATCGGTGTAGCCGGCGTACAGCGTCTCCAGGCCGGTGACGAAGTCGGCGAACAGGGCGCCGAAACTCGCCACGTGGTCCCGGTCGATCTCGACGATCACCCGGCGGCCGTCGGCCTGGTCCCGCGTCCGGCGGACGAATCCCTTGCGCTCCAGCCGGTCGACCAGCCCGCTCACCGACCAGTCGGCCGCCACGCTCTGGTACCACCCGCACCCGCACGGGCGGACCACCCGGCACCTGTACCGCTGCGTGGCCGGCCTGGTCCTCGTCGACGACCCGACGACCCGACGACCGGACCGGACGGACTCCCGCACCGGTACGGCGTCGACGACATCCCGGTCATCGTCCAGGACAAGCGGTTCCACGCCGACAACCGACTCGACGAGTCGGGGCCGACGATGAGCGGCGCGGGCCCGCTCGGTGACACCGTCAGCGTCAGCGGCACGCTCACGCCGTACGTCGACGTCACCACCGAGCACGTGCGTCTGCGCCTGCTCAACGCGTCCCGCACGCGGGTACACCGCTTCGGACTGACCGACGGCCGGCCGTTCGCGCTCGTCGCCACCGACGGAGGGCTGCTCGCCGAGCCCCACCGGGCGGACCGGGTGTCGCTGTCGCCCGGCGACGCGCCGAGATCGTCGTGGCATCGGCGGCGGGCGAACGGCTCGTCCTGCGCAGCCACCCTCCCCGACTCGGCCTCGACCCCCTGGAACCGGCGCCTCGCCGGCGGGGACGGCACCCTCGACATCCTCCAACTCCGCGCGGCGTGACGCCTCTTGCCGTCGCCGCCGCTGCCCGGGCGGCTCGCCGACATGCCCCGGATCGACCCTGGCGGACGCTCCAACCCATGAAGCGGTCCCCCGCCGCACGGCAGCCGCCACCCGCTCGTCCGGCATCAGGAGACCTTCACGAACTGCTGTTCCTGTCGCCTCTGTTGACGTACCTCGGGGGTGAGGAGAGAGGCACCGACGAGAGTGCTGCTGATCTCCTCGGCCGTGATGCCGGGCAGGTCTGCCTTTCGCGCCCACGAGCATCGGGCTCTACGACGCCGGGCGCTCGCGAGGAAGGCGGCCCACATCTCGGGAGAAGGGTGGGGGATCGACAGCTCCTCGACGCTGATCGGCCCGGTGTCCGCCTCCTGTGCCGCACGGTCGGAGACGGGTGCCCCGAGGAACACCGCCCTCACTCGTACACGTGCGCGTGAGGGAAGATGCATCGTCGGTCTCCTTGTCGGACCGGCGCTGTCCCGGGGCCGTCGCGAGCGGTCGCCGGGGTTACTCCCGTATGGCGCACGTGGGCAGGGGGCGGATCTCCGGGTTTTGCGGCGGCTGCCGTCAGGGACTGGCTTTCGGCGTCGGGTCCTCGTCCGGTTCCTCGGTCGGCTCAACCTCCGGGGGTGCGGAGGAGAGGTCATTTTGGTTCTTGACCGCCTTCACCCACCGGTCCGACATGGTGGACTGCCCGTTGCCGTCAGCGTCCGGCACGCCGGGGGCCGGGGCCTCGGTATCAGGGATCAACTGGTCGCCATAAACAGGAATCAGCGTGTTGAATCGCTGCTCCTCATGATAATTCGTGGCGAACAGGTAACGCTTTCCCACTTGCAGTAGGTTGTCGCCCTCGGGAAGGACAAGGGTTCCTTCATCGGTGGTGCCACCCTGCTGGTTGACGACGATGGTACCGGTGACATCTCCCTTGAAGACGCGCTGCACTGCGACCGCGAACTGGGTCTCGGGGCCCATGCCAAGGTCCTTCTGGCCCTTCAGGGCCGTGACCTTTCCGTAGAAGAGATCCTGGGCGCCACCTGCAAGGTTCTCGTCCACGGAGAAATCGACGTCGTACGTCAGGTGCATCTCTTCGGTCTCGGGAACGTTTGGCTCGTATTCGTTCCAGTAGACAGTGGCGCCGATGCCGCCCGCACCTAGAATCACGGCTGCGGCTGTGGAGATGATGATGGCCTTTTTCTTGATCATTGATCAGTCCCAGAGGTCGTGGTATGCCTTGCGGTCAGTTGAGGTCGGCCGAGCGTTTCCGGGGATGTAGCCGATGGTCTTTGACATGAGTGTTCCGTTGACCTTGTGGGAAAGGCCGAGCGCATGGCCGAGTTCGTGCGCGGCTGCTTTCCTGCGCCAACCTTTCTTGCCGTATTTCTTTCCATTGTCCAGAAAGTGCTTGTTCAGGTATATTCTGTCCGCGCCTGGTAGTCCACCCCAGGCGCCAACCCATTTGACATCGCTGCGGTTCTCGTCGCGCCACTCAAGGTCGGTGATGGTGTCCCACTCATCCGGAGCGATCTTGATGGTTGTCAAGTTGTACTTCTTATTGTTCCAGGCGGTGTGCGCCCATTTCCGAGCGTCATCGAACTTCGTCTCGTCCTCCCAGCGGATCTCTTTATTGTCCACTGATGAATTGCCCCGGGAGTCGGCGGTGGCGGTAGTGGCGTGACCGAGGACTGTGAGTGTGGCGACAGTGGTGCAGAGCACCACTGTACGAAGAGGGGTCCTGTTTGTTCTGACCTGACGTGTCCTGTCCAGCCCTCGTGGAATGTGGCGTCTCATGTGATCTCCCCTTTCACTTCAACTGCGTCGCAAATCCCGTATTCCGGGAGTGGGCAAGGTGAATATGTAGTATTGATTCCAGCGATCCGTGTTACGTGAGATAATGTGCGATCCATGGAAAAGGCGCGTAGATTTTCAGGCCCTCTATGTGTCTGATGGCCCCGTTCTGGACGCTGATCCATCGTGTACGGACCGCACCCCCTGGCGATTCCTTCTTGTCGCAGTGCTCTGCGTGGAACGCGCGTCCATCTAGTCATCGGCGCTCTATGTACCCCCTTCCGTGTGCAGCTGGCGGCCCGGGCCCGTCCGTGGACGTTTCGCTGATCGCGGTCGCGCTGTCCTTGGCGTGCCCATCACTGATCGTGAACGGGGGCTGTCCAACCCTATGTCGCAGGGATGTCTCCAGCCACGGAATTCAGCTGTGGTCAGGGTCACGTCAAGCGGGCGCTCTTTGTCAACCTGTCACCTGCACATGTCAGTTGAACCGGCTGTCTGGTAGCGCGGGTCATGGGGGTAGATCGATGTGGGGGTGTCCACGGGCTCGGCGGGTGGTGACACAGTGTGCGTAGTCGTTGGTTCGTGGCGCTGCGGAACCCGAAGGTGGCGCGGAGACGAACTTGATCGCACGACTCATGCCGCCGCTGCCGGCGTTGCTGTGACCGGTGTCGATAACGCGGCGATCGTATGACACCAAACAGAGCGCGATGATGGTGAGCTCTCAGGGGCTCTGTGGTTCTCGTGGTCCGTCAGAGACTGCCGATGAGGGTGCGATGCCTGAGAAGTCATCTCTTTTGGCTGCCTCGGTAGGGCGTGCTTCGTGGCGGGGATCGTTGAGTGGCTGATGCCGGACGAGTTGTGGAGTATTTCCAGCGGGTGGTACCGGAGGCGCCCTCTCGGCCTCAGGGCGGTGGCCGCCGCCGGCATGGCGGCCGTGAGGTGCTGGCCGTGATCGTGTTCATGGCCACGTCGGGCCGCACGTGGCAGCAGTTGCCCGCTGCGTCGTTCGGTCTGTCGGGGGCGACGGCTCACTGCCGATTTGCCGAGTGGTCGAAGGTCAGGGTGCGGGCCAAGCTCCATCGCCTGGTCCTCGACGAGCCCGGCTCGCGCGACGAGTTGGACCGGTCCCGCTGCGCGATCGACTCGGTGAGCATGCGGGTCCGGCGCCCTCAGATCCCGTCGCCGGCGGGCCCTGAAAAGGGAGACCTGACGGGCCCGCCCCGCTCACCCCGCCCGCCCCCTCAACGCCTCCCGCACGATCGCCTCCAACTGCTCATGATGCGCGCCCTTCCAGTACGCCCGGCCGCAGGCGTCGCACTGGGCGAAGACGTCGTAGGACTTCTGGGTACCGCCCTCCAGGCGGTCGGCGACCTGTTCCTTCGTCGCCGGTTTCAGGAGGCCGTTGCAGGCCGTGCAGCGGGTCCAGGGGTGCAGGTCGGGGGCGAAACGGGCCAACACGTCGGCCAGTTGCTCCTCCGGGTGCGTGCTGTAGACGTACGCGCCGGCCCACAGTTCGCGGCGCCGCAGCAGGCCACGGTCGCGGCTGAGGAGGACCCGCTGTTCGGTGGCGGAGCGGGTGGCCAGGGCGGGGTCGCCGATGTCCGTCGACTCGTAGGCCGTGTCCACGCCCAGCAGGCGCAGGCGCCGGGCGAGGGTGCCGAGGTGGACGTCGAGGAGGAACCGGAGCGGGGCGCCGGGGACGCGCTGGGGGCGCTCCACCGGGCGTACGGTCACCGACTCGCCGTGCGCCGGGATGTGGGACACCGCGACCTCGTGGCCGTCGACGACCAGCGCGCCCACCTCCGTCAGCGGGATCCCGAGGGACTCGACCACGTGGCCCAGGGTCGAGACCCCGTCCGTGGCCAGCAAGGTCGCGCCCGCACGGCGGCCATGGGGCACGAACAGGGCCAGTTCGGGGGCGACTTCGATGTGGATCTCGGCGGCTCTCACCTGGTCAGGATGGCACGGGGGAGGGGCGCGGGTTCAGGGAATTTCCCTCGGCAGGCCGTGCTGGAGCGTGGTCAGGGTGCGGTCGACGAGCTCGGCGAAGTCGTCGCGGTGGCCGTTCTCGGCCCAGTAGAGGGACGCCTCCAGCAGGCCGCCGATCAGGGACATGGCGTAGACCCGTACCTCCAGGCTGTCCGGGTCCCGGCCGGTGCGTTCACCGACGGCGGTGCAGAGCATGCGGCCCGTCACCGACATGCTCTCCATCATGCGCGAGCGCACCGCGGGGACCTGGACCATCAGGCGTGTGCGCAGCCGCGCCACCGCCGCGTCCTCCTCGACGCCCGTGCGGATCGCCTCGCGCATCACGTGCCGGATGCTGTCCGTCCAGGGTTCGTCCGCCGGCCGGGCCCGCAGTTCCTCCATGAGGACCGGGTCGAACTCGTCGGTGAGGACGATGTCCTCCTTGGTGGGGAAGTAGCGGAAGACGGTCGACGGCGACACCTCCGCCCGGTCGGCGATCTGCTCGATCGTCGTGGCGTCGTAGCCCTGCTCCTCGACCAGCGCGTAGGTCGCGGCACGGATCGCCTCGCGGGTCTTGATCTTCTTCCGCTCACGGAGACCGAGCGCGGGGCGGTCGGCGGGGGTGGCGGTGGGGGTGCGGGGGCGTGCGGCCGTCATGCGGTCATTGTCGGGTATCGGCCCGCGCGTCGGCCAGGTCAGGCCCGGTGACCTCGCCGCCGGTGCCTCCGCCCTCCTTCGCCGTCGGCGTGCTCGGCAGGAGAGCGGCGGCCAACAGCGCCGCGACCAGGGCCGCGCAGCCGCACACCAGCAGGACGAGGCCCATGCCGTGGACGTACGAGGCGTTCGCGGAGGTGAGGAGTGGGGCCGCGCCCGTCCGTTCGGCTACCGCGTGGGCCGCCACCACCGACTCCCCGGCCGTCTCGGCGGCCGGCGCGGGCAGCCCGGCGGTGTCGAGCCGGTCCCGGAAGACGCCCGCGAGCAGGCTGCCGAGCAGGGCGATGCCGATCGCGCCGCCCACCTGACGCAAGGTCATCAGCAGCCCCGAACCGCTGCCCGCCCGGTCGGCGGGCAGGGTGCCGAGCGCGCCGGACATCGCGGGCACGATCGAGAGCCCGAAGCCGGCTCCGGCGACCGACAGCCACAGTGCCGTGAATCCGTAGCCGGAGCCGGCCGTCGTACGGCTGCCGAGGAGGGCGGCGAAGGCCAGCACCACCAGGCCCGCGCTGACCACGGACCGGGACCCGAAGCGGACGACGACCGGTTGCGCGACCCGCGCGCCGACCAGCAGACCGCCCATCAGGGGCAGCAGCCGTACGCCGGTGCCCAGGGCGTCGTTGCCGAGGACGGCCTGGAGGTACGGCGGCAGGACGAACATCAGACCGGACAGCACGAACATGACGAGGGTCGCGGCGAGGGCGTTGAAGAGGAAGCCGCGGTGGGCGAGCAGTCCCATGTCGAGCATGGGGCGGACGGCCCGGCGCTCACGCAGTACCAGCGCGGTGATCAGGACGACGGAGACGGCGAGCATGCCGAGGACCAGGGGGTCGGTCCAGCCGCGTGTGGGTGCCTCGATGATCGCGTAGACGAGCGAGCCGAGTCCGGCCGCGGTGAGCGCGGTGGAGACCGGGTCGACCCTGGGCGAGGCGGGGTCCCGGGTCTCGGGCAGCAGGAAGACGCAGGCGGCCACGCCGACCGCCGCCATCGGGATGTTGATCAGGAACACCGAACCCCACCAGTAGTGGTCGAGCAGCCAGCCGCCGATGATCGGGCCGAGCGGCAGGCCCAGCGTGGAGCCCGCCGAGACGATGCCGACGGCCTTGGCGCGCTCGTCGGGGGCGAAGAGTGAGGGCAGGACCGAGAGGGCGAGCGGGGTGACCAGCGCGGCGCCGATCCCCATCACGGCGCGGGCCGCCACCACCGCGTTCACGTCCTGGGCCAGCGCGCCCACGACCGACCCGGCGAGGAAGACACCGAGCCCGGCGATCAGCATGCGCCGCCGTCCGAACCGGTCGCCGAGGAGTCCGGCCGGGAGCATCAGGGCCGCGAACACGACGATGTACGCGTCCGCCATCCACTGTTGCTGTCCGGTGCCGGCGCCGAGCTGCCCGGCCATGGTCGGCAGCGCCACGTTGAGGATCGTCGTGTCGAAACCGAGCACCAGCATGCTCGCGACGAGGGCGCCGAGGGCCCACCAGCGGCGGGGGTCGGGTCGGGAGGGGGGACACTGAGTGACAGTAGCCATGAAGTGAGAGTAGCTGTCAAAATAGAGTAACTGTCAATACATGCACCGCCTTTGCGTCCCTGCCGCCAGGTCGTCCGGGCGCACGAAAAAGGCCACGGCTCGAAAGCCGTGGCCTTGGAGAACGCGGGTCGGCGCGCTACGCGTGCTGGTACGCCACCAGGGAGATCCCCACGTAGTGCGTGATGAACGCCGCCAGCGTCAGGGAGTGGAAGACCTCGTGGAAGCCGAACCAGCGCGGTGACGGGTCCGGGCGCTTGAGGCCGTAGATGACGCCGCCGACGCTGTAGAGGACGCCGCCTACGATCACCAGGACGAGGACGGCGATGCCGCCGGTGCGCATGAAGTCGGGCAGGAAGAAGACGGCTGCCCAACCCATCGCGATGTAGCACGGGGTGTAGAGCCAGCGCGGGGCGCCCACCCAGAAGACGCGGAAGATGATGCCGGCCAGCGCCGCCGCCCAGATGCCCCACAGCAGCCACTGCCCCTTGGCGCCCGGCAGGAGCAGCATCGTCAGCGGAGTGTAGGTGCCCGCGATGATCAGAAAGATATTGGCGTGATCCAGCCTGCGCAGGATGCCGTCCATGCGCGGGCTCCAGTTGCCCCGGTGGTACAGCGCGCTCACGCCGAACAGCAGGCAGGCCGTGAGGGTGAAGATCCCGCAGGCGATGCGTCCGCGCGTGGAACCCGCGAGAGCGGTGAGCGCCAGGCCGGCGACGAGTGCGGCCGGGAACATGCCGAGATGGAGCCAGCCCCGGAGTCTGGGCTTGATCTCACCGGTGATCTGTTGGATCTCGTCGGTGATCGTGTGGGCGATCTGGTGCGGCAGGGATCGCGCGTCGGACGTGCGGCTGTCGGCCGGCGTCTCCGGGTGCGCATCGGGGACGGACGCTGTCATGCCTTGCATCGTACCTACGGAACCGTAACTTACGGGACCGTCCGGTCTGTTCGTGCGCACGGAAGTGGCCATCATCTCACGCGGCGCCGCCGAAGGGGAGGCCGCGGGACCGTGCGTGGACACGCGTGGTGATGCGGCGGTGACACAGGGAAACCTCTCGGGTCGGATTCGGTGAGTGGTGATGGTCACCATGCTCACGTGGGCGCCCCTCTGGACATATGGGCGCTCCCGTCGGATGATCAAATGAGTGCGGTCGGCACCGGATGAGCGCCAAGGGCATCACTGATGAAGCATCCGGGTCGCAGCCCCCACGGGGCCTCCAACACAAAATCCCTCATTTAGGAGCAATCGTGGCGCGCGACATCGCGGCTCCCCCTTCCACCGTCCCGACCACGCACCGAGAACTCGTGGCGTGGGTGAACGAGATCGCCGAACTGACCGAGCCGGACAACGTGGTCTGGTGCGATGGATCCGAGGCCGAGTACGAGCGCCTGTGCGGGGAGCTCGTCGAGAAGGGCACCTTCCGCAGGTTGGACCCGATCAAGCGCCCGAACTCCTACTACGCCGCGTCCGACCCGACCGATGTCGCCCGGGTCGAGGACCGTACGTTCATCTGTTCGGAGAAGGAGGAGGACGCGGGCCCGACCAACCACTGGAAGGCCCCCGCCGAGATGCGGAAGATCTTCCAGGGCGAGAACGGCGAGAAGGGCCTGTTCCGCGGCTCGATGCGCGGGCGCACGATGTACGTCGTGCCGTTCTGCATGGGTCCGCTGGGGTCACCGCTCTCCGCGCTCGGTGTCGAGATCACCGACTCCGCGTACGTCGCCGTCTCCATGCGCACCATGACCCGTATGGGACAGCCGGTGCTGGACGAGCTGGGCTCCGAGGGCTTCTTCGTGAAGGCCGTGCACACCCTCGGCGCCCCGCTGGAGCCCGGTCAGGCCGATGTGCCGTGGCCCTGCAACAGCACCAAGTACATCTCCCACTTCCCCGAGAGCCGCGAGATCTGGTCCTACGGCTCCGGGTACGGCGGCAACGCGCTGCTCGGCAAGAAGTGCTACGCCCTGCGCATCGCGTCGGTGATGGCGCGCGACGAGGGCTGGCTGGCCGAGCACATGCTGATCCTCAAACTGACCCCGCCGCAGGGCGAGCCGAAGTACGTCGCCGCCGCGTTCCCGTCGGCGTGCGGCAAGACGAACCTGGCGATGCTGGAGCCCACCGTCAAGGGCTGGACCGTCGAGACCATCGGCGACGACATCGCGTGGATGCGGTTCGGTGAGGACGGGCGGCTCTACGCCATCAACCCCGAGGCCGGGTTCTTCGGCGTCGCGCCCGGCACCGGTGAGCACACCAACGCCAACGCGATGAAGACGCTGTGGGGCAACTCGGTCTTCACCAACGTGGCGCTGACCGACGACGGCGACGTGTGGTGGGAGGGGATGACGGAGGAGACCCCGGCCCACCTCACCGACTGGAAGGGCAACGACTGGACGCCGGACGCCGAGGCGCCGGCCGCCCACCCGAACGCCCGGTTCACGGTGCCCGCCTCGCAGTGCCCGATCATCGCGCCCGAGTGGGAGGACCCCAAGGGCGTGCCGATCTCGGCGATCCTCTTCGGCGGCCGCCGTGCCACGGCGGTGCCGCTGGTGACGGAGTCCTTCGACTGGAACCACGGGGTGTTCCTGGGCGCGAACGTGGCGTCCGAGAAGACCGCGGCCGCCGAGGGCAAGGTCGGCGAACTGCGCCGCGACCCGTTCGCGATGCTGCCCTTCTGCGGCTACAACATGGGCGACTACATGGGCCACTGGGTCGATGTCGCCAAGGGCAAGGACCAGGCGAAGCTGCCGAAGATCTACTACGTCAACTGGTTCCGCAAGAACGACGCGGGCAAGTTCGTCTGGCCCGGGTTCGGCGAGAACAGCCGCGTCCTGAAGTGGATCGTGGACCGGCTGGACGGCAGGGCGGAGGGTGTGGAGACGCCGATCGGCATCCTTCCGACGCCGCAGGCGCTCGACACGGAGGGGCTGGATCTCTCCGCGTCCGACCTCGACTTCCTGCTGACGGTCGACAAGGAGGTGTGGCGGGAGGAGGCGGCGCTCGTGCCCGAGCACCTCAACACCTTCGGTGAGCACACGCCGAAGGAGCTGTGGGAGGAGTACCGGGCGTTGGTGAGCCGGCTGGGCTGACCTCCGCGGTGATGCTCCGCGACCGGCCGGATATGGGTTGCCCTGACCAGCGACGTCTCCTCGGCCGGTCGCGGATTTTTTGTGCGCCGGGTGGTAAGGGCCCTGGTGGCTCGGGGGTTCGGGTGTGGCTCCGGTGGAGCTTCTCGTGCAGTTCCCCACGCCCCTGAAAGCAAGAAGCACGGGGCGCAGTCCCTGCTTTCTGAGGGGCGCGGGGAACTGCGCGATCAGTCCCCACCGGGCGGACGGCTGGGGTCGAAGGGGCGCAGCCCCTGGATGGGGGCACCTCCCGGTCGAGCGAAGCCGAGAGTGGAAGAGGGACGGGTAGGGGCGGAGGGGGCGAAAAGGGCTGCCGCGCACCGGAATTCGCGGGACACTCGGGACATCCGCACCGAACCCCGAAATGAGGTGAGCGGGGTGCGTACACCCGTAAGTGACCCCCTGAAGATCGGCCCGTACAAGATAGTCGGCCGCCTGGGATCGGGCGGCATGGGCTGGGTCTACCTGGGCCGCTCACCCGCCGGCCGCGAGGTCGCCGTCAAGGTCGCCCGCCCCGAACTCGCCGCAGAACCCGAGTTCCGCGAACGCTTCGCCCGCGAGGTCGCCGCCGCCCGCCTGGTCGGCGGCGCCTACACCGCCGCCGTCGTCGACGCCGACCCCACCGCCGAACTTCCCTGGCTGGCCACCCTGTACGTCCCCGGCCCCTCCCTCGCGGAAGCCGTCCGCGCCGACGGACCGCTCCCCGAGGCCCAGGTCCGCCCCCTCGGCGCCGGACTCGTCGAGGCGTTGCAGGCCATCCACGCGGCCCACGTGGTCCACCGCGACCTCAAGCCGGCCAACGTCCTGCTCGCCCAGGACGGCCCCCGCGTCATCGACTTCGGCATCTCCCGCGTCGACGGCGCCCCCGGCCTCACCCGCGTCGGTGTCGTCGTCGGCACCCCGCCGTTCATGTCGCCCGAGCAGATCCGCGGCGCCCGCGTCGGCCCGCCGAGCGATGTGTTCTCGCTCGGCGGGGTCCTGGTGTACGCGCTGACGGGCCGCTCACCGCACGGCAGCGGCGAAGGCGTGCGCGTGGAGGTCGTCCGGGGCGAGCCCCGGCTCGACGGCGTACCGGCGGGACTGCGGCCCGTCATCGCCCGCTGCCTGGCCAAGCGGCCCGAGGACCGGCCGTCGCTCGCCGAGATCCTGGCCGAGTTGGTGGAGGAGGACGCGAGCGCCGAGGTGTGGCCGCCGCCGCAGGTGGCCCGGACCATCGAGGTGCGGTACGAGGAGCTGAAGGAGCGTCATCTGCGCCGTACGACGAGCGAGTCCGTCCCCTCCTGTCTGCTGCTCCACGCGCAGGCACTGCTCGACGCCGGTCTGACCGACGTCATGGTCGCCGGGGCGGTGGTCCGTGACGGCGCCTGACTCCTTCCCGGACAGCGACTCCTACGCGAACAGAGCCTCCTACCCGAGCGGCCGTGCCTCCGTGGGTCGGGACTCGCCTCCTTCCCTGAACGGCGAGATATACGACCTCGGCACGCACTGGCGGCAGTTGGTGCAGAACTGGGTCGCCCGGCGGAATTACCACACGGTCCACGACACCGTTTCCGTGTCCCTGAGATTCGATCTCCATGAGGCGGGGCGCCTGGTCACGGTGAGATTCATGACCACCAAAAGACTTCTCGTGGCCTTCGCGACGGACGGGCATTTCCTCCGGCAGGACCAACTCGCCATCGCGGCGGCCGCATCGAACGCCTGGAATACAGAACAATTGATCCCCATGCTTTCCGTCTGGGACGTGCGCGGGCCGCGCCCCTGTCTCGCCGGCGTGTGCGATCTGCCGCTGACGTGCCGCATCACCCAGGCGGACTTCGACGCGCTGGCCAATGACTGGGTGGACCGGGCGCGACAGATGTTCAGCCGTTGCCATCAGGTGTTCAAGTTGTAGAAGTGAAAAGCGTACTGATCGTAAGTTGACGAACGTCGCCGAAACTCCACCGGCGGAATTCACCAAACCCTTCCGGCCGCCCGGCCACCTGCTCCACTATGGGATGGGCTTTTTCAGGGCCGCGGGGGCGTGCCTTTCAGGCCACGGGGGGTTGGTGCGATGGGTGCGATCGGGCGTTTGTCGTTCGTCGGTGTACTGGTGGGGTCGCTGGTCGCACTCGTGCCGGGTGGTGCGGCCGTGGCGGTCCCCGACGCGTGCGCCGACCGGCTCACCGAGCAGCTGGAGTGCTGGGCCGGCGTGATCAAGGACGGCCCCGTCGTGATCACGCTGGACGAGCCCCTGGCGTACGAGGAGATCGAGGAGCGCCGGCACCAGGACATCGAGACCCTGCGCAGGGACCGCTACCCGCTCATCGTCCGGGTGCCGAAGGGCAAGGCCACCGGTGAGGGCGGTACGGCGCTGCTGGTCCTGGCCGAGGGGCGGCTCGTCCACCCGGACGCCCGCATCGACCGGCTGCGACCCGGCCCGATGAGCGCTCTCAAGGAGGCGGGCCTCTGCGTCGACCGCACGCTGGTGTGCGAGCTGATCGAGAGCAAGGGCGCGCAATCCGGTCCCCTGGACGGCAGAACGCTGATCGACGAGGGTCTGGCCGCCGACGTCCGCACCCATGTCGACGCCATCGGCCCGGCGGAGAACGAGGAGAAGCCGCCCGCCACGACCTCGCCCGGCACCAGCGCCCAGCAGGGAGGCGGGAAGCGGGGCGGTGACCAGGCCGGCACCGCCGACGGCGAACCCGCCGGGTACAGCAGCGCCACCTGGACCGCGTTCTGGATGTGTCTCCTGCTCGCCCTGCTGCTGCTCGCCTTCGTGATCGTGATCCGGCGGTCCAGGGGCCCGGTGGCCGTGGGGCACCGGGCGGTGCCCTCGGGGCGGGCTCCCGGCGGGCCCGGACGGACGGCACCGGCGCACGCGGCGCGCGGCGGGCCCGGCGTCGGCAACGGGGCCCGTGGCGGCGGGGCCGGTGGCGGTGGTGCGTCGGGCGCGGGCAGTGGGGCCGCCGGTGGCACTGCGCACGGCAGTGGTCCTGCGCTCAGGGGTGACGCCACGCTCGGCGATGGCGCCGGGACCGGCGGTGGGGACGAGGCCACCACCCGGCTGCGCGCCGCGCCCGCGCCCCGGTACGGGCGCCAGGTCGGGGCCCGCCCGGCGCACGCCCGCACCGCCGTCGTACGGACCGAACTCCACCCGCAGGGCTATGTCGAGCTGGACCGGGTGCTGCGCCGGGCCGTCTGGGCCGAACCGGGCCGGCCACCGCCCGCGCCCGGCGCGCTCGTCGACGTCACCGACGCGCGGGAACACGACTCCGACGTCCTGTACGCCTTCCCGCCCACCGCCGCCCGGCACGCGAAGGGAACACCCAGGTGACCCCCGCGGCACCGGCCGGCACCCACCGCCCGCCCCGCACCGGCCACCGCACCAGCAGTACGGGCACAGGCACAGGCACAGGCACAGGCGACAGCAGAGGTATCAGCACCACCAGAGGCATCAGCACCACACAGGCACAGGGGGAAGAACCATGCACCGCGAATACCCGCCCACGCTGCCGGCGGAGTACGCCGACATCGAGTTCGAGAACAACGCCCAGCGCATGCCGCTCGTGCTCTGCCTCGACACGTCCAGCTCCATGGCGGGCCCGCCGATCCAGACACTGAACAACGCGCTCGCCGAGTGGACCCGCGAACTCCACGACGACGTCAGCCTCAGCTACAGCGTGGAGGTCGCCGTCGTCACCTTCGGCGGACAGGGCGTCGGCGCCTGGCGTGGACCCCAGCTCCTCGACCCGCGCACCCGTACGAGCCCCTTCATACCCGCGCACGCCTTCCAGGCGCCGCAGCTCACGGCCGCCGGCGTCACCCTGATGACCGAGGCGCTGGAGCTGGCGATGCACATCGTCGCGGCCCGCAAGAGCGAACTGCGGGCCTCGGGGCTGCAGTACTACCGGCCGCAGATCTGCCTCGTCACCGACGGCCTGCCCACCGACCCGACCGGTCATCTCACCGACTCCTGGCACCGGTTGGTCCCCGTCCTCGCCGAGGAGCAGAGCGCCCGCCGGTTCCGGCTGTACGCGATCGGGGTCGGCGGGATCACGGACCGGGGCGAGCAGGTGCTGAAGGCGTTCGCGCCGAAGTTCAACGCCCGGATTCAGGGATTCCCCTTCCGGGAGCTGCTCCAGATGATGTCCGCCAGCGCCAACGCCGAGCAGAAGGGGGCGGGGGACGAGGTGTTCGAGAAGATCTTCAGCCAGTTCAAGACACAGCGCCCGGCCTGGGAGGCGTGAGGTGACCGCCGCGCCCTGGCGGATCCACGGCCTGAGCGTCGAGGGCTACCGGCACCGGCGCCAGGGCCTGCCCTGCCAGGACGCGTGCGCCGCCGCCGCCACGTCCTCGGTCGCCGTGCTCGCCGTCGCCGACGGGGCCGGCAGCCGGCCCCGGTCGGAGGAGGGCTCGCGGCTCGCGGTGCGGCTGGCGACCGAGCACTTCACGCGGCGGGCCGAGGCGGCCGTGGGGGTGGCGCCGGGGGAGGCCGTGCACGAGCTGCTGCGCGATGCCCTGCACGACGTGAGCGAGGAGTTCCTCGACCTGACCGGGGCCGACGCGCAGGACTTCGCGACGACGCTCACGGTGGTGGTGCTCGCCCCCGGCTGGATCGGCCATGTCACCGTCGGGGACGGCTTCGTCGTCGTACGGTCCGGGACGGAGGACGGGGAGCGGCAGTTCCATCTGCTGCCGCAGGCCGCGGCGGTGAGCGAGTACAGCAACGAGACGGTGTTCCTGACCTCGCCGGACGTGGGGCGCTGGACCCGCACCGAGTGCGTCGCGGACGACGGCGTCGACGGGGTGCTCCTCTCCACGGACGGGCTGGCCCAGGCCATGCTCAACCGGTCGGCCGACGGCGCCTCGTCGCCGAACACCTCGTTCGCCGAGGCCGTCTTCCGCTCCCTCGACGCCGCCCCCGAGGACGACCGCGACCCCAACCTGGCCGCCCTCCTGCGCTCGGACCGCCTCACCGCACTCAACGCGGACGACAAGACCCTGCTGCGAGCCGTGCGTACGAACCGGCGGTGACCGCCCCGCACGGCGGACGACCCTGCCGGTCGCGGCTCCAGGACGACGCATCCGCGCGGCGGCGACCGGCCCCATGACATTCGGAGGTACGGCCATGAGCGGCCGCACGGTCTTTCTCGACGGCAAGCGGGTCACGCTGGCCGAGTTGCCGCTGAAGGGCGGCGGGCAGGCGGCGGTGTTCCCCGTGGAGGGGGACACCGGGATCGTCGTCAAGATCTACCGGGACACCCCCGGGCCGGACCAGGAACGGCGGCTGGCGCGCATGCTCACGATGTCCCCGCTGGCCGCCCGCCCGACGGACGCCAGCCAGCCGCCCGAGCTGGCCTGGCCCACCGCGATCGCCCGCGGCACGAACGGCGAGTTCCTCGGCTACGCCATGCGACGGTTCGGCGAACCCCAGCACGTCCAGCTCGTCGGCCTGTTCACCCGGGTCCAGCGCCTCAAGCTCTTCCCGGACCGGGCCGACTGGCGCTTCCTGCTGGGCGTCGCCTGGAACCTCGCCTTCATGACGGCCCGGATGCACTACGACGACCTCGTCATCGGCGACTTCTCCAGCAGCAACGTCGTCGTCGACGCCAACGGCTTCGTCACCTTCCTCGACTGCGACTCGATCGCCTTCACCGACCCGGTCACCGGCGAACTCTTCCCGTGCCTGATGCACACCACCGACTACTCGTCCCCCGAGCGGCAGGCGGGCGGCCCCGCGACCCGGCAGAGCGACGACTTCGCCCTCGCCGTCCTCGTCTACCAGCTGCTCACCGCCGGCAACCACCCCTTCGGCGGGGTCCCGCACGAGAGTGCCTCCGAGTCGACCGTGAAGGACAACATCGCCGCGAGCTGCAGTTACGTCGTCCGCCCCGAGCGGGTCACCATCCCGCGCGGCACGATCGACCCCTCCGTCCTGCCGACCGAGCTCCTCACCCTCGCCAGGGCCGCCTTCGGCGCGGGCGTGGAGAACCCGGACGCCCGGCCGAAGGCCGAGGCGTGGCTCCGCGCCCTCGACAAGGAGCGCGGCGAGGTGCGCGCCTGCACGGTGCGCCCCCTGCACACGTACGGCTCCCATCTGCCGACGTGCCCCTGGTGCACCCGGGCGGCGGTCACCGGTCACGACGTGTTCAACGGGCCCCGGGCCGCGTCGGTGCCGGTCCCGCCGGTGGCTCCGCCGGATCAGCCGCCGTCTCCCTACGCGGTGGTGAAGGTGCTGGCGGTGGTGGTGGGGGTGGTGTTGCTGATCGTGATCCTGGCGAACCTGGGCTGACGGCTGACGGCTGCCTGTGTGGGGGTGTCTGGGGTTCGTCGGCAGGTGCGGGCCCGGTGGGGCTTCTCGCGCAGTTCCCCCCGCCCCTGAAAGCATCGGGCCCTGCGCGATCAGCCCCCACCGGACCCGCACCCGAGTCCGAACCGACCCCGCCCCCTCACCCCGACCGGTCCTCCAGATACCGCGTGTGCGACTCCTGGCGGCGAGCCTCCGCATCGCGCAGTGCTACCGCGAGACGCCCCAACTCCTGCTGTAGCAAATCCAGTTGTCGCTCAAGATGCCGTTCCGGGGGGTCCGTTCCCGGGGTCAGCCGGGTCCACCAGCGGGTGCGGACGAACGTGTCGACCGCCTCGGGGACGTCCTGCCGTACGGCCCGGGAGAGGGCGTGGACGCCCTCGGGGTCGCGGGCGAGGATCTCGGCGACCCAGCCGGGGTCGAGGAGGGCCGTGAGCAGTTCGGTCAGCTCGGTGAGGCGGCCGGACGCGGCGGGCGGCAGTTCGATGCCGGCCAGGTACTCCCGGAGGGTGCCGAAGTCGGTGCGCAGTTCGTCGAGCTGGGCGGACGGGTCCGGGAAGTCCGGCAGCGGGGGGCGCTCCGGCGGGGCGAGCAGGGCGCCCGCCCCGTACAGCCCGACGACCACGACCGGCCAGTACGGTCCCGCGACGCCCACGAAGGTCAGTCCGAGCCCGGCGATCCCGAGGGCGCTGCCGGTGAGGTTCTTGCGGGACTCGACGTACGTCATGAACTTACTGGTAGCCACGGATCTCCTCGAAGGCGCCGTCCAGCGAGCCCTGCCGGGCGTCGAAGAGGCGGCCGCCGGTCAGGTCGGCGATGTGCTCCAGTTCGTCCCGGTCGGAGTCGCCGAAGAGGATCGGGAAGACGGGGATCCGCCGGTCGGCGGCGGGCAGCCGACCGTAGAAGTCGTCGAAGTCGGCCGGTCTCGCACCCTCGGTGTTCTCGCCGTCCGTCATCAGCACGATCGAGGTGAAGGTGTCCCGTTCCCCGGCGCCGAGAAGCTCGTACGCCTTCCGCAGCGAGGTGTAGATGGCGGTGTCACCCGCGGCGGACAGCTTCCGCGTGTCGGCGCGGATGCCGTCGAGCCCGGTCTTCGGGTCCTCGGGCCGTACGACATGTGTCCGTACGCTTTTCACGTCCGACCCGAACGGCATCAGCGTGACCTCCTCCCGGTCGCGGAAGTCACCGGTCAGCTCGGTGAGCGCGGTCTTCAGCCGGCCGAGCCGGTCGCCCTCCATCGAACCCGAGGTGTCCAGGACGTACACGGTCCGCGACGGGCGGCGCAGCTCGTTCTCGTAGGCGTCGAGAAGGCCGTCGGCGACGGACCGGCTGCCGGGGAAGGGGAGTTCGCGGCGGCGCGTGGTGTCGAGACCGGCCGCGGGCGGGACGGAGGCGACGACCGGGCGGCGCAGTGTCCGCTCGGTGATCAGCCGCTGGACGTCCGGCGTGCGCAGGGCGTCCGTGAGCCGGCGTACGTCGTCCCGGACGTCCTTGCCCGTGGACGCGAGCGAGGACAGCGGGTAGTCGGCGGTGACGACCCCGTCGCGCGGCCGGATCACCGTCAGGTCCGCGCGTGACGTCAGCACGGACTCATAGTTGAGGAGCGCGTCGACGTCACCGCGCCGGTCGTACGCCGCCGCCAGCCAGCCCGACGACCCCGACGTCAGCCTCTGCCCCGCGAAGAACCGCTTCAGCCGGGGCGTCGCCCGCGTCACGTCCGCGTCCGTGAGGGCGGCCTGGGCGCCGGAGAGTCCCGACGCCACCGAGATGAGCGTCGAGAAGCCGGAGTTGGAGCGGGACGGGTCGGCCATGCCGTACGTCAGCTTCCCGTCCGCCACCGCGTTCTCGATGTCCGACCAGGTGACGGTGTCCGGCCTCCACCCCAGCTTCCGTACGGTCTCGTTCCGCACGCCGATCGCGACCGGGCTGGACATCACCGGTGTCTCCGACACGACCTGCTTCGCCGCGTCCGGGCGGAGCCGCAGGTAGTCGTTGGAGGAGAGCCAGACGGCGTCGTACGCGTCCTTCGCCCCCCGCCGCGCGAGCAGGTCGACCGCGTCGAGCGTGCCCATGTAGGTGGGCCGGACCCTGATCCCGGTGTCCTTCTCGACGCGCTCCAGCACCGGCTTCATGTCGGCGAGTTCGCTGGAGGCGAGGACACGGAGGGTGCCGGGGGTGTACGCGGTGGCCTCCGCCGGGTCGGGCCCGGCCCGGTCCGCGGCGGTGCAGGCGGTGGTGGCCAGGAGTACGAGCGAGGCCACCGCGGCGACGGCCGCCGCCGTACGTGCTCTTGTGCGGGCCACCGTCCCCGCTCTGGTCGGTGCGCTCATCCGAGGCCTCCTTCCAGCGCTCCCTGGTTCCGGCTGCGCTCCAGGTACCGGCTCGCGTGCTGGAGTTCGGAGGTCAGGGACTCGACGGTCGCGGCCATGGTCTCCGTGGCCTGCACCTTGTAGGTGTCGATGGCGTCGAGGGTGCGGTAGATCTGCTGGAAGGCCGAGCGGAGCGTCTCCGCGCCGACGGCCGGGTCGGCGGCGATGCGCTGGATCTCGCCGCTCTGGGTGGCCAGCATCTCGGCGTTGCCCCGGATCAGGTCCTCGGTGGTGCCGCGCAGGGCGTTGACCTGGTCGACGACCTTTCGCTGGTTGTCGAGGGCGGAGGCGAGCATCACGGAGATGCGCAGCGCCGACACCGTGGTCGTGGCGGCCCGGTCGACGCCCTTGATCAGTTCCTCGTTGTTGCGCCGTACGACGTCCATGGCCAGGTAGCCCTGGGCGCAGACGGCCAGCTGGGTCAGCAGGTCCTGGTGCTTCTGCCGGACGGGGAAGAGGACATCGGCGCGCAGGGTGTCGCCCCGCTGCGGGTCGGCCCCGTCGACGTGCGTCCGGATGTGGTCCTCGACGGCCGAGTCCAGGGCCTCCGTCAGGACGACGTACTCCTGGAGCTTGCCCATGGTCTCCCACAGCCGGACCCGCTCGGTCTGCAACGCGGCGCTGTCGCGCCGCAGTTCGTCCTGCCCGCCGCGCAGGGAGCCCACGATCCTGTTCAGCGTCCCTTGCGCGGAGGCGTACTTGGCGACATGGTCCCGCAGCTTGTTGCCACCCGGCAGCCGGGACAGGAACCTGCGCCCCTTGTTCGCGGGCAGCTCGCGCGGGTCCAGGTCCTCCACCACGCGCCGGAGTTCGACGAGTGAGCCCGCGACCTGCGACTGTGCGTCCCCGCCCTTTCCCGGCAGGCTGTGTACGGTGCGCTCCAGCATCCGGTTGGACTGAGCGGCGGCGGAGCGCATCTCGCCCGCGCCGAGCGAGGTGATCTCCCCGACCCGGCCGGCGAACTCCGGGGAGCGCGCGTCGAGAGCGGTGAGCCCCCGCACGTACTCCTCGGCCTTGCGCGCCATGTCCGTCCGTACGGACTCCTCGACCGGCACGAGTCCGCCGGCCTTCTCCCTGGGCACGGCGGCTACCGGCGCGGGAGGGGTGAGGGTGAAAGTGGTGTCGTCGTTGCCGTCTTCGATGGTCATGTGTCGTCTTCCCCCGTCCTACCGGCCCCTGGCCCGGCGCGCCATCTCGTGCAGCACCTCGGAGGTGGGCACGGGCGCCTGCCGGACGGTCAGCCTCTGCATCAGATGTGTGGTGTGGCCGGCGATCGCCGACGTGAACTCGGTGGCCGCGCCCTGCGGCCGGAAGCCGTGCCGGGCGGCCAGCTCGCGCAACGCCGGTTCCGTGCCGAGGAGTTCGCCGAGCGCGCGGCCCTCGTCGGTGACCGGGACGACGGTGTGGTCGCTGAAGACGGTGGTGTCCGGGTAGAGGACGACCAGGTCGTCGATGTCCTGGCCCGCGGTGAGCAGGGCGGCGACCTGTGACTCGTAGACGAGCACGAGCGGGTTGCCGACCCCGCTGACGAAGTCACGGAACGCCGCGTCGGTGCTGGGCTGCTGGGCGCCCTGGACCCTGATCAGCTCCTGCATCAGGGGCGCGGTCCGGTCGAGGTCCGCCTTGCTCGCGACCACGCGGCCGCCGTTGGCGACGTTGGAGGCGGCGGCGAGGTAGAGCGCGCCCGAGCTGGAGGTGGTCGGGTCGGTGGTGGCGATGTAGAGCAGCCCCATCAACTCGCCGTACTTCTCGGACCCCTTGAGGTCCTGCCACGTCCGGCCCTTCTCGGCGGCCTTCAGATAGGCGGCCATGTCGAGGACGCCCCGGTCCTTGTCGAGCGTGGCGAGCCCGTTGCCGCGCAGCACCTCGGCTGCGTCCCGGTGGGCGACCACGACGAGGGGGGAGTAGAAGGGGCGGGGGAGGGGCTCCCGGATCTTGTACTTCGCGGCCAGTTCGTCGGCGGGTGCCTTGCTGGACGGGAACGCGAAGTCGTACCCCTTCAGATCCAGGCCGTCCATGGCCCAGGATCCCGACGTCTCCGTCTTCACGGTGTAGCCCTTGGCGGCCAGGGCCTTCACCACCTGGGGGTCGGCGAAGAACTCCGCCTTCTCCGACCCGATCACTCCTCGCACGGTCTTCGTTGCCGTGCTCGTGTCCCCGGTGTCCCGGCCTGCCACGACGGCTGCCACCACGCCGCCGATCAGCAGGACCGCGAGGACGATTCCTGCGATTCGTCTCACACGGGGAGAGTGCTCCCGGAACCCAACGTTCCTCGTCGTTCCGGGTGAACGGGGGGTGAAGCGGTGGTCCCGGAACGCAACGGACGGCTGCCGCCGAGCGGCTGCCGCCGGGCCGGCACCCGACAGCGCACCCCGCGCCCCCGAGCTGTCAGGCGCTCAGCGGTACGGCCGCGTGTGCGTGCGCGTCCATCCGTTCGGCCGCCAGGATCGCCGACCCCGTGTCCGCCCGCGACGCCGCGACCACCAGCGCCCGACCCGCGAGCGCGTGGGCGCGCCGGTGCAGCGCGGCCGCATCCCCCTCGCCCCCGCCGGAGGCGGACCGCACCGGGGGCCGCCCGCCCCGCAGCCACGCGACCCGCGCGGCCAGCGCCTCCGCGGCCGCGTCGAGGTCGCCGGAGGGGGTCAGCGCCCGGAGCTCGTCGGTGGCAGTCAGCAGCGCCGCCAGGTGGCCCGCGAGCTGGATGTCCAGCTCCTCCTCACGCGAACGGTGAGGGAAGTCGGAGGAGGTCGTGCCGGCCATCGTGTGGACCGACTTCGTGCGGATCGGCTCGTACATGGGATGGCCTCCAAGCTCTCGGACGCTCACTCTACCTTAGATCTCGTCTAAAGTTGAGTGAGGTCCGAAAGCTCTGGCTCGCCGCTCGGGGCACGCCCCCCGCCGCCTACGCCTGCCCGTATCCGTCCAGGAAGTTCCCGATCCGCGTGATCGCGGACCGCAGGTCGCCCACCGTCGGCAGGGTGACCACGCGGAAGTGGTCGGGCTCGGCCCAGTTGAACCCGGTGCCCTGCACCACCATGATCTTCTCCTGCCGGAGCAGGTCGAGGACCATCCGCCGGTCGTCCTTGATCTTGAAGACGTTCGGGTCGAGGCGCGGGAAGAGATACAGCGCCCCCTTCGGCTTCACGCACGTGACGCCCGGGATCTGCGTGAGCATCTCGTACGCGACGTCCCGCTGCTCCTTGAGCCGCCCGCCCGGCAGCACCAGGTCGTTGATCGTCTGGCGCCCGCTGAGCGCCGCGACCACCCCGTGCTGCCCCGGCATGTTCGCGCACAACCGCATGTTCGCGAGGATCGTGAGGCCCTCGATGTAGGAGTCGGCGTGCGCGCGGGGACCGGAGATCGACATCCAGCCCACCCGGTAGCCGGCCACCCGGTACGCCTTCGACATGCCGTTGAAGGTGAGGGTCAGCAGGTCGGGGGCGACCGAGGCCGTCGGGGTGTGCGTGGCGTCGTCG
Source organism: Streptomyces sp. NPDC057438 (assembly GCF_042802995.1). Taxonomy (NCBI): domain Bacteria; kingdom Bacillati; phylum Actinomycetota; class Actinomycetes; order Kitasatosporales; family Streptomycetaceae; genus Streptomyces; species Streptomyces sp. NPDC057438. The sequence goes on along the minus strand of NZ_JBHVDD010000015.1, from coordinate 45,888 downwards.
TAGAGGATCTTGTCGTAGATCTCGTCCGAGCAGACCAGCAGGTTGTGGCGGCGCGCGATGTCCGTGAGGCCGCGCAGCATCGCCTCGTCGTACACCGCGCCCGTCGGGTTGTTCGGGTTGATGATGACGATCGCCTTGGTGCGGTCGGTGACCTTCCGCTCGACGTCCGCGAGGTCCGGCATCCAGTCGGCCTGCTCGTCGCAGCGGTAGTGCACGGCCGTGCCGCCGGACAGCGAGACCGCTGCCGTCCACAGCGGGTAGTCCGGGGACGGGACGAGGACCTCGTCGCCGTCGTCGAGCAGACCCTGCATGGCCATCACGATCAGCTCGGAGACGCCGTTGCCGATGAAGACGTGCTCGACGTCGGTCTCGATACCGAGGGTCTGGTTGTGCATGACCACCGCGCGGCGCGCCGCGAGCAGGCCCTTCGCGTCGCCGTAGCCGTGGGCCGACGACACGTTGCGGAGGATGTCCTCCAGGATCTCGGGCGGGCACTCGAAGCCGAACGCCGCCGGGTTGCCGGTGTTCAGCTTGAGGATCCGATGCCCCGCCGCCTCTAGTCGCATCGCCTCCTCGAGCACCGGGCCCCGGATCTCGTAACAGACGTTGGCAAGCTTCGTCGACTGAATCACCTGCATGCCGGTGAGCTTACGGCCCGGTAACGCGTTCCGTGTGGTGTTTTCCGCCACCCGGGGCGCCCTCTCTCCCCCGGATCACCTCGGCATCCTCCGGACCGCCACTCCGTGGCCGAAGATCGTGCGGCCGGAACCAACTCCTTGCTCGGCCATCACCCGGCCTTCACAATGCGCATGACAAACTGCGGTGGCCGAAAGATCTTCAGTCACCCACGTGGCCCACCACGTAGCAAGAGGGGACCCCCACATGAGAAAGCCTCTCGTCGCCTCGCTGTTCGCCCTGGTCATTGCCGGGGCGGGCGCGGCACCGGCGGTCGCGGCGCCGGAAACCGCGGCGGCTCCCGTGACGTCGGCGGTCGGCACCGTCGTCGGCACGGCGAACAAGGCCGTGGCCGATCTCGCGGCCCCGGCCCCGGCGGTCAAGGCCGTCAACTTCGCCGGCACCGTCTCGCTCAGCAACTGTTCCGGCTCGGTCGTGCGCATGCCCGCCTCCGAGGACAACGACCCGGCGTTGGTGATGACCAACGGCCACTGCCTGGAGACCGGCTTCCCGGCCCCCGGCCAGGTCCTCGTCGACCGGGCCTCCAGCCGGACCTTCGGCCTGCTCAACTCCGCCGGCACCCGCGTCGGCACGCTGCGCGCCAGCAAGATCGCGTACGGCACGATGACCGACACGGACATGGCGGTGTACCAGCTCACCACCACGTACGCCCAGATCAAGAGCACGTACGGCATCGACGCCCTCGTCTACGACACCGCCCGCCCGGCCGCCGGCACCCCCATCACCGTCGTCTCCGGGTACTGGAAGCGGACCTACAGCTGCGCCGTCGACGGATACGCGTACCGCCTGAAGGAGGGCAGCTGGACCTGGAAGGACTCCATCCGCTACACCTCCGCCTGCCGGACCATCGGCGGCACCTCGGGCTCCCCGGTCCTGAACAACGCCACCGGCAAGGTCGTCGGCGTCAACAACACGGGCAACGAGGACGGCGGGCGCTGCACCGACAACAACCCCTGCGAGGTCGACGCGAACGGCACCGTGACCGTCCGCCCGGGCATCAACTACGGGCAGCAGACCTGGCACGTCCCCGCCTGCTTCGGCGTGGACAACAAGCTCGACCTCACCCGCAGCGGCTGCATCCTGCCCAGGCCGTAGGGGAACCCGTCAGGCGCCACGCCGGATCGCCCGGCCCGCCAGGACGTCCGTGCGCCGGCCGTCCTCGATGACCGGACGGCCGTCGACCAGGACGTACGGGATGCCGGTCGGCAGCGTGCGCGGCGCCTCGTACGTCGACCCGGCGGCCACGGCCGCCGGGTCGAACAGCACCAGGTCGGCGCGGTACCCCTCGCGGACGAGTCCCCGGTCCGCGAGGCCGAGCCGCGCGGCGGGGCGTGAGGTGAGGTGGGCGACGCAACTCTCCAGGGAGAGCACGCCCAGCTCCCTCACGTACCGGCCGAGATAGTGCGGGAACGTCCCGTACGCCCGCGGATGCGGCTTGTCGCCGCGCAGGATGCCGTCCGAGCCGCCGGTGTGCGCACGGTGGCGCATGACGGTCCGCACGTTCTCCTCGTGCCCGACGTGCTGGAGGACCGTGGAGCCGAGCCGGTCCTCGACGAGCATCCGCCGGGCGGTCACCCACGGGTCCTCGCCACGCGCCTCGGCCGACCGCGCGACCGTCCGGCCCACGTACGACGACAGCGCCGGGTCGGTGACGCCCGAGATCTCGATGGTGTCCCAGTCGACGGGCACGCCGTGGCAGCCGTCGGCGCCGACGACCTCCATGTGGTGCCGGACCCGTTCGGCCGTCTCGTCGTCCCGCAGCCGCGCGAGCACCGCCTCCGGACCGCCCTCTCCCGCCCAGCTCGGCAGCAGCGCCACGAGCGTCGTGCAGCCGGCGGTGTAGGGGTAGGTGTCGAGCGTGATGTCCGCGCCCGCCGCCAGCGCGTCGTCGAGGAGGGCGAGCAGTTCCGGGGCCCGGCCCTCGTTGACGCCGAAGTTCATGGTGGCGTGGGCCAGGTGCAGGGCGCAGCCGGCCTCCCGGGTGAGGGCGATCATCTCCTCGTACGCCCGGAGCGCGCCCGCCCCGTAGGAGCGGTGGTGCGGGCAGTAGTAGCCGCCGTACGACGCCACCACCCGGCACAGCTCGGTGAGTTCGGCGTCCTTCGCGTACATGCCGGGGGTGTAGGTGAGCCCCGACGACATGCCGACCGCCCCCTCCCGCAGGCCCGCCGCCACCAGCTCCCGCATCCGGTCCAGCTCCCGGGGCGTCGCCTCCCGGTCCTCCCAGCCCACGGCGAGCATCCGGACCGTCCCCTGCGGCACGAGGTAGGCGGCGTTCACGGCGATGCCCTCACCCCCGAAGCCGTGGTCGAGCCGGTCCAGGTACGCGCCGACCGAACGCCAGGTGAAGTCGATGTCCTCGCCGTAGCCGTTCCAGCCCGTGATCGCGCGGCGGACCTCTTCGAGGGTGCGGTCGTCGACCGGCGCGTACGACAGCCCGTCCTGGCCGATGACCTCCAGCGTCACCCCCTGGGCCACCTTCGCGGTGTGCTCGGGGTCCCGCAGGAGCGCGAGGTCGCTGTGGGCGTGCATGTCGATGAAGCCGGGGGCCAGGACCAGGCCCTCGGCGTCGATCTCCCGCCGGGCCCGCGGCCGCTGGCACCCGGCCGCGGCGGCCTCCTTGACGATCGTGGTGATCCTGCCGTCCCCCACGACCACGTCGGCGCGGTACGAGGGGTCGCCGGAACCGTCGACGACCTCGGCATCACGGAACACCAGGTCCATCTGCGTCACCTCCGAGGAGTGCGCCGGGATCGGGAAGGGCCACCGGCGGGTCAGAAGAACGTGCGCACGTAGTCCACGACCGTGCCGTCCGCCTCCACCACCGGGATCAGCTTCCACTTGTCGAACGACGTACACGGATGCGAGAGCCCCAGCCCCACCCAGTCACCCACCTCCAGCGCGGACCCGTCCTCGGTGCGCAGCCACGCGTGCTGGTCGGACAGCCCCGTCACCGTGATCCCGGCCGCGTCGCGGACCGCGCCCGTGCCCGCGTCCCGCACCACCTCGGCCGACGGCAGGTCCAGGTCGTGCGCGGCGTCGCGCTTGCCCGCGTTGGCGAACGCCTGGTCCGGGGTGGGACGGGAGACGACCTGCGCCCAGAGCCGGAACGCGGGCTCCAGAGCGCCCTCCTCGGGAACGCGGTTGAAGGGGGTGAGCCGGCGGTAGTGGCCGGAGTCGTGCGAGACGTACGCGCCCGACCGCAGCAACTTCAGTACGGGCAGGGACAGTTCGGGAAGCTCCGCGAGCACCTCGGCGACCGTGTCGAACCACGCGCTGCCGCCCGCGCTGACGATCACCTCGTCGAGCCCCGCGAACCGGCCCGCCTTGTCGAAGTCGACGGCCAGCGCGGTCAGCCGGCGCAGCCACGCGCCCACCCGCTCGGGGTCGGCCCGGGGCACCTCGCCCTCGTATCCGGCGACCCCCACGAGCCGCAGCGTCCCGGCCGCGGCCACCGCGTCCGCGACGGCCGCGCACTCCGCCTCCGTACGGACCCCGGTGCGCGCGCCCTCGCCCGCGCCCAGCTCCACGACCACGTCGACCGGCCGGGCGGAGGCCCCGGAGGCCCGCAGCGCCGCGTCCATCAGCTCGACCCCGCGCACGGAGTCGACGTAACAGACGAAGCGGAAGGCGGGGTCGGCGGCCAGCTCGCCGGCGATCCACCGCAGGGCGGCCGGGTCGACGACCTCGTTCGCCAGGAAGACCCGCTCGATCCCGAACTCCCGCGCCACGCGCACCTGATGGGGCACGGCCAAGGTGATGCCCCAGGCGCCGCGTTCGATCTGCCGCCAGAACAGCCGCGGTGCCATGGACGTCTTGCCGTGCGGGGCGAAGGCGAGGCCGTGGCGGGCGGAGTAGGTCTCCATCAGCGCCAGGTTGTGCTCCAGGCGCTCGGCGGACAGGGCGAGCACGGGAGTGGTGAAACCGTCGGTGAACAGATTGAGGCGGCGGTCCGCCAGCTCGGCCACGGTGCTGCCGTCGGCGTCCGGCGGGAGGCCCTTGAAGCGGTGGTCGACGCGTTCCGCGGCCAGCCGGGCCAGCGCTTCGGCACTCTCGACGCCCATGGGGGGTCCTCCCTGACGACATGCGTTGCAATCAATGCAACGCCCATTGCACATAGCGTTCACGGCTGTCTAACATCCCAGCCGACACCGGGTCAACGGTGCCGAAACCACCCCGCCGACGCCAGGAGGAGCCCGCACCATCGTGACCGTCGACCGACTCCGCCGCCCCGACGCCGCACCCGCCGGCGTCGACGTCGTCGCGCTCGGCGAGTCCATGGTCACCTTTCTCCCCGCCCGCCCCGGACGCCTCGCCGACGTCCCCTCCTTCGACCGGGCCATCGGCGGCGCCGAGTCCAACCTCGCGTGCGCGCTGGCGGCGGCCGGGCACACCGTCCGCTGGGTGAGCCGGGTGGGGGTTGACGGGTTCGGGGATCACCTGGTCGAGACGATCGGCGGCCACGGCGTGGACGTGACCTTCGTCGGACGGGACCCGGCCCGGCCGACGGGCGTGTACTTCCGTACGGCGGGGGACCGGGCCACCGACGCGCACGAGGTCGCCTACTACCGGGCCGGTTCGGCCGCCTCGGCCATGTCGCCCGCCACCGTGGACCTCGCGGCGGCACGGGCCGGACGCGTCCTGCACCTCTCCGGCATCACGGCGGCCCTGTCCGACGACTGCCTGACCCTGCTGCGCGACCTGACGGCCCCCCACCCCGGCCGCCCCCTGGTCTCCTTCGACGTCAACCACCGCCCGGGCCTGTGGCGCACCCCCCACGGCCCCCACGTCCTCCTGGAACTGGCCCGCACCGCCGACCTCGTCTTCGTGGGTGAGGACGAGGCCCAGGAAGCCTGGGGCGTCACGGGCGGCCCCCCGGCGATCCGCGCCCTCCTCCCGGAGCCGCGCACCCTGGTGGTGAAACAGGGAGCGCACGGAGCCACCCTCTTCGAACGCCCGCCCGCCCCCACGGCCCGGCCGCGTACGGCGGCAAGGGGGTGTACCGGGGGGTGTCCGCCCGCAGCGGCCGACGTCCACCCCCGAGCACGACTCCACCCGACGGCGCCCGCCGGACCGAGGACGGAGGCGCCCCGGCGCGCCCCCGACCCCACCCCCGCGGCAGGCGACCCCACGGCGACGCGCACCCGGCCGACCACGGACCCGGCCACCTCCGTCGCCGCCCCCGCCGACCCGCCCCCCTTCGCCGCGGCCCCCGTCGAAGCGACCCCCTTCGCCGCCGCCCCCGTCGACACCACCACCTTCGTCCCCGCCCTCACGGTCCGGATCGCGGCGGCGACCGGCGCCGGCGACGCCTTCGCCGCCGGCTTCCTCTCCGCCACCCTGCGCGCCCTCCCCGCCCGCGCCCGCCTCCGCCACGGCCACCTCATGGCCGCCGCCGCCCTCACCTCCCCCGGCGACCTCGCCGCCCCGCCGTCCCGCGACCACGCCGAGCGCCTGGCGGCCCTGGACGACGACACGTGGGGGAGACTTCGACTCGGCCCCGGCTGGACGCAGGCCGAGCAGGCCCCCGAGGAGGTACCCACCCCATGAGCCAGACCGTCGACCGCGCGCTGAGCATCCTGCCGCTGCTCGCCGAGGGGCCCGCCGACCTCGGCCGGGTCGCCGACCGCCTCGGCGTCCACAAGTCCACGGCCCTGCGCCTCCTGCGGACCCTGCACGAACACGGCCTCGTCTACCGCCAGTCCGACCAGCGCTACCGCCTCGGCGCCCGCCTCTTCGCCCTCGCCCAGGAGGCCGTCGAGAACCTCGACATCCGCGAGATCGCCCACCCCCACCTCGTCCGCCTCAACGAGACGTGCGGCCACACCGTCCACCTCGCCGTCCACGAGGACGACGAGGTCATCTACATCGACAAGGTGGAGAGCCGCTACCCGGTCCGGATGTACTCCCGCATCGGCAGGCCGGTCGCCCTCACGGTCGCGGCCGTCGCCAAGCTGCTCCTCGCCGACCTCCCCGAGGCAGAGCGCCGCGCCCTCGCGGAGAAGCTCGACTACCCCCTGTACACGCCCCGTTCGACCCCCAATGCCCCCGCCTTCCTCAAGGAGCTGGCGCGGGTCCGCGAGCAGGGCTGGGCCACCGACCTCGGCGGCCACGAGGAGTCCATCAACTGCGTGGCCGCGCCCGTCCGCGGCACCGACGGCCGGGTCGTCGCCGCGATGTCGGTCTCCGCGCCCAACGTCGTCGTCACCGCCGACGAACTCCTCACCCTGCTCCCGCTGGTCCGCCGCGCCGCGGACGCGATCAGCGGTGAGTACTCCGGCAGAACCCCCACGTCAGACCCCGTATGACGGACAAGGACCCCCGATGACCGACAAGATCGCCCTCACCCCCAGGACTCACACCACACCCCCGGCGAAGTTCTCCCACGGCGTACGGAAGGGCAACATCCTCCAGGTCGCCGGGCAGGTCGGCTTCCTCCCGGCCGTCGAGGGCGAGCCCCCCACCCCCGCCGGCCCCACCCTGCGCGAACAGACCCTCCAGACCCTCGCCAACGTCCGGGCGATCCTGGAGGAGGGCGGCGCCACCTGGGACGACGTGATGATGATCCGCGTCTACCTCACCGACGTGGACCACTTCGCCGAGATGAACGCGCTCTACAACGCGTACTTCGAGGAACACCTCACCGCGGTCCCGGCGGCCCGCACGACGGTGTACGTGGGCCTCCCGGCCGGCCTCCTGATCGAGATCGACGCACTGGCGGTCCTGGACCCGTCCTGAGCCCGTTCGTACGGACGTGTCCGGATGGCACGGGGCGGCGGGGCGGGGTCTGGAAATCCAGATACGGACATATGCCCGGCCCGACTGTCCCCGGCACAGGATCGTCGACCATACTGCCCGCTGTGGAGCAGCGCATCGGTTCGAACAACCAGCCCCTGGCCGCCGCCGCGGTCGACCCGTCGCACATCCCCGGACTCACGGCACCGGTGTCCGTGAAGAAGGAGAAGCAGGAGGAGCCGGAGGACATCAAGCCGACGGAGCCCGTCGAGCCGGACGAGGCTGCCCCGGAGCGGAACGAGCCGGCCGTCGCCGCGGCGCCGAAGCCGTCCCTCGGCAAGGCACCCGCCGAGGCCGACACGGACGCGGCGGCCGACGACATGGCCGAGCAGGACACGGCAGACGCCGGGGACGAAAAGGACGACGCGGACGGCACGGACGATCCGGCCGACGGCCCGGTCTTCGAGGCCTCCGACCGCCGCGCGAGGATCACCGCCGACAGCCGTGGCGTACGGCTGCGCCTGGACGACCAGGAGTGCGACTTCGGCTGGGACGAGATCGGCGCGGTCGAGACGGAGTCCCCCCGCTTCGGCAAGCGTTTCACGATCACGGTCCACACCCCCGACCGCCGCTGGTACTTCCTGGAGATCGAGGCCAAGGCCAAGTCGGAGCACGCGGTCTGGGAGAAGCAGATCGACGAGGTCCTGGACGCGTACTTCGACGACGACCAGGGTGACCGCGGTGACGCGAGTGACCGCGGTGACGAGGGTGACCGCGGTTCCGACGAGGCGGAGGCCGGGGACAGCACCCCGTAGGGCGACGGGGAGCCGCGGGACCCGCCACCTCGGCGGTCCCGCGGCTCCCCCTCACCGGACGAACGTCACGGCTAGCAGTACTGCGCCTCCTTGCCGATCGACCGGTACATGCAGTCCGAGTTCTCCAGCAGCTGCAGCACCGCGTCACGGTTGCGCGAGGTCTCGCGGGCGATCACCTCGTCGGGCGGGTAGAACCCGCCGCCCGACGCCGACCCCGGATACATCTCGAACGTGTATCCGAAGATCTTCTGGTTGCCCCACAGCCAGTCGTCGATCGACCCGTCCGTGATGTAGAGGTCACTGGACTGCTCGGGCGTGTACCCGTTGCTCGCGGCCATCTTCTGGCCGACCGTCGCGAAGGCGTTGCGGTCGTCCGCCGTCATCCCGGTCGTGGTGTTGGCGGTGGTGTACCCGAACGGCCACAGCACCAGCTCGCTGTAGGTGTGGAAGTCGATGCCGGTCCTGATCTGCTGGACCCCGCCGACGACCCGGCTGCGCACGAAGTTCGCGACGACCTTCACCTCGGGCGCCGACTCGGCGGCCGGACCCCGGTAGGTGTCCGAGGACGTCGACCCGGACGAGCCGCCGCAGCAGCCCCAGCGGTAGTTCCAGTTGCGGTTGAGGTCGGTGCCGACGGCCGACGAACCGCTGTTGGGCTGCCGGTTCTTGCGCCACGAGCGGTACGAGCCGGTGGCGACGTCGTACTCGCCGCCGTCCGGGTTGATGTCCGGGATGATCCAGATCTCGCGGTTGTTCACCATGTTGGTGACGCGGGAGTCGGTCCCGTAGTCGGAGGTCAGCTCGTTGAGCAGGTAGAGCGCCATCTCCACGGTGAGGTGCTCACGGGCGTGCTGGTGGTGGGTGAACAGCACCTCGGGCTCGGCCTCGTCCGAGCCGACGTTGTCGCTGATCTTGATGGCGACGATGTTCCGGCCCTGGTACGTCGTGCCGATCACCCGCTGGCTGGCGATCGAACTGTTCGCCGCGACCACGGAGTTGATCTCGTTCGTCATCTCCGCGTAGTTGTGGTAGCGGGAGTCGGCGGACGGGAAGTCGAAGAGGCGTACGTCGTCCTCGCCGTTCGAGCGGTCCGGTGCCGCGCCGAGCCGGGTGATCTCGTAGCCCTGCTGCCGCAGCTTCTTGATCTGGTCCGCGCGTCCGGAGACGAAGACCGAGTGGTCGTCGGCGTCGTCCACGGTCACGCCGGCCTGTTGCAGCGCCGTGCGGGACTTGCTGTCCGAGTGCATGTGCACCTCGTACTGGCGGATGTCGTCCGCCGAGGCCCTGGGCCGCTCGGCGCTGGTCGCCGTCGCGTCCGTGGTCGTCGCGGCGACCGGGGCGGCGAGGGCGAGGGCCAGCAGGGTGGCGAGGCCGGCGGTGCGGCGGCCCGATCTCCTGCCCGTGCCGTCGGGCCTGGCCGATCTGCCGCGTATGCGGAGTCGCATGAAGTCTCCTCTGTTCTCCAGGAATTCCGGGGTCTCCGGAAGCGGGGAGTGGAGCGGGGGGTGGATCCTTGCGACGTGCCTCGGGCCTGGCGACGACCTGGGGGCGTCCGGCGGGCCCTCGTGCGGGTGTGGCGCTCATGGTGCGGCTCTGGCATGACCAGGTCAAGAGTGGGAGGGTGGCCGACGGGCGCGTAAGCCGCGCACGACCGCGTAGGGGTGAATAGGTGTCATAAGCCCCTCATTGTGGACGTAATTAGGCAGGAAACAGGTATATGCAGAGCCGGAAACGGGTAATCCTCCCCGTGTGCCGCGTACGTACGGCGGCAACCCTGGAGACATGCTGCATCGCTCCGGGGGCCTCCTTCCGGATTCCGGCCCCCATTTCGCCTCGTACCCCCAACCGCCCATGGGTGCGGGCCACTTGAGCGTCGAGTACGACCCCCGTCCCACCGCCGCCGCACAGGCCCGCGCACAGGTGCGCCGGCAGCTGGAGGGATGGGGACTGCTCGACCAGACCGACACGGCGGAGCTGCTGGTGAGCGAGCTGGTCACCAACGCGCTCGTGCACGCGGAGAGCCGGCTGAAGCTCACTCTGTCGGCCGCGCACGGCGTCCTGCGCTGTGAGGTGTCGGACGCGGACGGCCGCCCGCCCCGGGTGCGCCGGGCGACGACGGAGATATCGGAGAGCGGCAGGGGGATGTTCCTGGTGGACGCGCTGGCCGGACGATGGGGCTGCCACCAGGACGGGCCGGGCAAGACCGTGTGGTTCGAGCTCGGCACCTGCGGGTCGGACGGCTGCGGTCGGCGACAGCCGTAGCGCTCCGCTGGGTCGGCGGCTTCGGTGGCTATGGGTTGCCGGGGCCGCCGTTCGGTGGGGGCTCGGGTTGTCGTTCGTCCGCCGGTTCGTCGTGGCTGGTCGCGCAGTTCCCCCCGCCCCTTGAGGGGCGCGGCCGCGTGGTTGTCCACGCCTGTGAGGGGGCGGGACCGTGTGGTTGTCCGCGCTCCTGAAGGGCGGGGGAGGCCCTCTTGTCCGGGCGGGAGCTTTGGGGTTTCTTGACCTGCATGGCGGACACCACGGGAAACCCCACTGACACCCCCGCACCATCCGGCCCCAACCCCCCACCCCGCGCATCCAGCTGGAAGTACATCGGCCCCGGCATCGTCGTCGCCGCGACCGGTGTCGGCGCCGGTGACCTCGTCGCGACACTGATCGCGGGCAGCAACTTCGGTTACACCCTGCTGTGGGCGGCCGTCATCGGCTGCCTCGTCAAGATCTCCCTCGCCGAGGCGGCCGGCCGCTGGCACCTGTCCACCGGCCGCACCCTCTTCGACGGCTGGGCGAGCCTCGGCCGCTGGACGACGTGGTTCTTCGTCGTCTACGTCGTGATCTGGGGCTTCGTGTACGGCGCGGCCGCGATGTCCTCCAGCGCCCTGCCCCTGCAGGCGCTGTTCCCGGACGTCATGGACCTCACGTGGTGGGCCGTCCTGTGCGGCCTGAGCGGTCTGGTCTTCGTCTGGTTCAACAAGTACGAGATCTTCGAGAAGGTCATGACGGTCCTCGTGGGCGTCATGTTCGTCGTCACCGTCTACCTGGCGATCAGGGTCACCCCCAACCTCGCGGACGCCTTCGCCGGGCTCCTGCCCGTGCTGCCCGACGAGAAGGACTCGATCCTCAACACCCTCGGTCTGATCGGCGGCGTCGGCGGCACGATCACACTCGCCGCGTACGGCTACTGGGTCAACGCCAAGGGCTGGACGAACACCGGCTGGATGAAGATCATGCGCCTCGACAACCGGGTCGCGTACATCACCACCGGCATCTTCGTGATCTCGATGCTCTTCGTCGGCGCCGAACTGCTGCACTCCGCGAACATCGCCCTCGCCTCCGGCGACAAGGGCCTCATCCAGCTCGGCGACATCCTGGCCGACGAGTACGGCACGGCCACCGCCAAGTTCTTCCTGATCGGCTTCTTCGCCACCTCGTACACCTCCCTCATCGGCGTCTGGCACGGCGTGAGCCTGATGTTCGCGGACTTCGTGGAGCGCTTCCGCCGCAAGGCGGCGGTGACGGGTGAGGAGGTCGCCTCCGGCCGGCGCGAGAAGTCCTGGCCGTTCCGCGCCTACCTGCTCTGGCTGACCTTCCCGCCCATCGTCCTGCTCTTCCAGGGCCAGCCGTTCCGCCTGATCATCCTCTACGGCGTCCTCGGCGCGGCCTTCCTCCCCTTCCTCGCCGCCACCCTCCTGTGGCTCCTCAACTCCTCCCGCACCCCGAGCCAATGGCGCAACGGCGTCCTCAGCAACACGATGCTGGCCCTCGCGGGCCTGCTGTTCCTGGTCCTGGCCGTGAAGCAGATCTGGGACCAGCCGTGGGCGGACTTCTTCTGACCCCGCTGTGAGGAGCGGCGGGACCGGCTAGCCGATCGTCCTCCAGGTCCCGCTGGTGGCGATCTCCTTCAGCTGCGCCACGGTGAGCGCGGGGGTCTCGCGGGTCGCGGCCGTGTGCTGGGCGCCGGAGTTGAAGGCGCTGATCACGACCCGCAGCCCGTCGGTGCGGAGCGTGTCCACGGTCCACCTCACGACCCCCTCGCCGCCCTTCTCGCCGGGCTCCTGCCGAGTGGCGACCTTCGTGCCGTCGGGCAGGGTCTCGGCGTCCGCGTCGAACAGCGAGTCCGCGAGGTCCGCCATCCCCGGCTGCACATTGATCTGCACCAGGCTCCGCCCCTTGCCGTCGTCGAGGACGACATGGGCGAAGTCCGACTCCTGATTGCCCTCCTCGACGGTGCGGACCCCCTCCGGGAGGAGCCCGAGGAGCGTCTTCCGGATGGCGAGACCGTCCACCGTCGGAGCGTCGACGGGACCGGTCCGGGGCTTCTCCGTCGACGACGGCTGCCTGTCCCCGTCCTCCGCCTCGTCCTCGGGGATGGCATCGACGACCTCGCGCCACTGCGGCTCCGTCACGATCGCCCGCAGAGCGGCGACGGACAGCGGAGGTTCGGCACGGGTGACCGGCGCGTCCTTCTGCGCCTCGGCGTTCCACTCCATGACGCTCACCTCGAACCCTTCCGGGTCGACCAGCTGCGCGTACCAGTGTCTGGTGTCCACGCGTCGGTCGGGGTACTCGTACCCCTGGAAGAGCATCAGGCGCGAGCCGTCCGGCCGGGTGCTCTCCGTGCAGGAGTCGTACCTGACGGCCGCCTTGTCGGGGCAGGCCGTCAGCTGCCGGGCCTGCTCGCTGTCGGGGTCGACCCGCCCGAGCGCCAGCTGTACCGCCGACGCGCCTTCTCCGTCGTCGTACACGACCCGTGCGTACGGCCCCTCCTCCGCGCCCGTGCCGCGCGCGGACTCCCCGCTCAGCCTCCCCTCCGGCAGCAGATCCTTGAGCCGCTCGACGAGCTGGGCGCCGGACACCTTGCCGTCGTCGTCCCTGACCTCCGGCTCACCGGACCGCTCCGCCGCCACGGACTGCTTCCCGCTGCCGCCTCCGGCACCGGGGAGCAGCACCGCCCCGCCCACGGCGACCAGCGCGATCCCGGCGACGCCGCCCAGCATCGCCGCCCGGCGCCGGAACAGCCGCCGCCGGCCGCGTGCGGCTCCGCCGTCGACCAGGGTGTGTCCCTCGGTCTCGAAGCCGTCGCCGGCTCGGCGCAGGGCGTCGCCGAGCCTTTCCTCGAAGGGGTCTGCGTGCTGGTCCAGGGGCATGACGAACCACCGTTTCTCGGAGTGGGGTGTGACTGTGGGCGTGCGTGCCGCCGGCATCCGGCGGGGTTGCTCAGGGGGTGGCGTACTCACCGATCGTGTCCCCGAGCAGGGCGCGCAGCCGGGCGAGGGCGCGGACGCACCGGGTGCGCACGGCCGCCGAACTGGTGTTCATCGCCGTCGCGGTCTCCTCGATGGACCGGTCCTCCCAGTACCGCAGGACGACCACTGCCCGGTCCTTGGGCGGCAGTTGGGCCAGCGCCTCGACGAGGGTGAGCCGCAGCGACGAGTCGGATCCAGGTGCGGCGGGCACGTCCGGGAGTACATCGGTGGCCCGTTCCCCGCTGCTGCGCCGCCTGCGGTGGGCGAGGAAGGTCCTGGTCAGCACGGTCTGCGCGTACCCGGCCGGGTTCTCCGCCCGCCGCACCCGCCCCCACTTCACATACAACCGCCCGAGCGTCTCCTGGACGAGGTCCTCGGCGAGATGGGTGTCCCCGCCGGTGAGCAGACATGCGGACCGGTACAGATGCCCCGCGCGCGCCGCCGCGAACTCCTGGTATCCGTCCGCGCGGACTTGTCTCATCTCCTGCTCCCCCTGAACGAGCTCGTGTGGGCCCAGGCCGCTTCTTCGCTCCGCCGCCTCTCACTCCCTTGATGCGGTGGCCTCCGGGGAATGTTTCACGGGTGGGTGAGGGATACGGTGCCGTACGAGCATCAGCACGGGGCAGGGGGACGATCAGTCATGGAGCAGTCCGAGCAGGGGCACCAGCCGCCACCGCCGGCGCGGCCGTGGACGCCGCCGGGGGACCGGCCGGGCTTCGGCCCCCCGCCCCCGCCGTACACGCCCCCGCCCACGCCGCCCGGTCCACCGCAGCCGTACGGGCAGCCGCCCCAGCCCTACGCCCAGCCGCAGCAGCCGTACGGGCAGCCCTACCCCCAGCCGCCCGTGGGCGAGGGGCCGTCGCAGGGGCCGGAGTTCATGGCCGTCGACCGTCACAACTCCGTCGTCGTCGACGCCGGTGGTGTCGCCTTCGAGGACCACGGGGTCTCCGTCGACTTCCCGTGGCCCGAGATCCGCAGCGTCCACTACAAGGCGAGCGGCAACGGCAAGGCCCTCATGGTCGCCGTGATCCACGCCGACGGCACCTTCTTCGAGTGCTCGGTCGAGGCCAAGCCGCGCGAACGCCTCCACCAGTGGTTCGCCCACCTGGCCCAGGTCCTCGGCCACTACCGCCCGAGGGGATGACCTACGAACCCGGCCGCTCGCGGTACTCGTCGACGACGGCCCGCTCCAGGACCGCGGTCTCGCTCAGGACCGTGCCCCTGGTGCCCATCGGGCCGTCCGCCGTGAGCCGGCTGCGTTCGCCGAGGTACGCGAGGGTGTCCCGGTCGAAGACCCACTCGGTGGCCCACCTGGCGCGCGCGTCGACGCGGCGGATGCCGACGCCACGACGTCCGGCGGGGTCGACCGCGTCGTCGGTACGGGTCACCCCGGGGATCCTCGCGGCGGCCTCGTAGAGCGCGGCGGCGGTCCTCGGGGGCATGACCGTCTCGCCGAGCAGTCCGCCGATCCGGTCGAAGACGGCCTGCGCCTTCTCCTCGCCCTTCCAGGTCCTGGTCAGGCGGTACAGCTCCGCCAGCAGGTCGTCGGGGTCGGTGGGCAGGGAGGCCAGCCACCGGTAGGTGGGGCGGTCGATCCCGGCGGGGACGCCGGGCGATCCCGGCGGCAGCAGCTCCCGGAGCGGGGAGTAGGCACCGTCCTCGTAGTGCAGGGCCAGCTGCTTCACCGGGCCCGGCTCCTGCGACACCCACACCTCCCGCCGGTGCAGCTTCCCGGGCCGGTACGGGCCGTCCTCCACGGCCTCCGCCCCGGCCGTCAGGCTCCTGACGTAGACCAGCTGGTCGTCGCGGACCGGCTCGACCTCCGTCCGCGCGGCGACGTCGGCGATCCGGTCGAGCAGGACGACGGCGCTCCCGCCGTCGGAGGGCCGCGGGCCGTCGCCGGAGTCCGTGGTCGTGACCAGGCCGAGGGTCAGCACCCCGGCCAGGGTCAGCGCGGCGGCGGGCAGCCACAGCGCCGGGCGGGGCAGTGTGGGAACCCGCCTCCGCGGTGCGGCGGGTGTCGTGGCCGGGGCGTCGTCGATGAGTCGCATCAAACGGTCCTTGTGGTGGGCGAGGCGATCAGGCGGGACGTCCCGTTCGGGCGGGGACGGCAGCAGTCGGGCCGGCTCCTCGTTCATCGGGTTCCCTCCTGGATCTCCTTGAGCGGACGGGCCGCGAACACGGCCTCGCCCTGCACCTCTCCGCGACGGCGCCCGGGTTCCGTGTCTTTCGCGTGCTCGGCACGCTCGGCGCGCAGCCGTTCGTCGGTGAGACGGGTCAACCGCGCGCGGGCCCGTGAGAGCCGCGACCGCACGGTCCCCACCGGCACACCCAGCGCCTCGGCAGCCTGCCCGTAGTCGAGGCCGGCCCACACGCACAGCGCCAGCACCTCCCGCTCCGCGCGCCGCAGTCGGCCGTACACCTGGCGTACGGCCGCGAGCCGGCGGGCGTCGTCCAGCCGCCCGGCGGACTCGTCGGCGAAGTCGGCCACCGGGGGCGGGGCGGGCCGGCGGGCCAGGAACGCCAGGCGGCGCGCGAGACCGCGGTTGGCGTTGCGGGCCTTGTTGGTCGCCATGCCCAGCAGCCATGGCTTCAGCGAGCCGCCGTCCGGCTCCAGCCGCCGCCGGGCGCGCCAGGCGTCGAGGAAGGTGTCCGCCATCACCTCCTCGGCCGTCGACCAGTCACCGGTCAGCCGGTAGGCGTGGTTGTAGACGGCCCGCGCGTACGCGTCGTAGATCTCCGCGAAGGCATCCCGGTCGCCCGCCCGGATCCGCGCCCGGACCGAGGACTCCGCCTCCGCCGGTGCCCGCTCGGGGTCACTCATCTCGTATGCACCTCTCCCACCTCACACCCATGTCTCTCCGGGCGGCGGGAGAGGTTCCGGTGACCCGCGCCACAGTCGGGCGCGGGTCACCACCGGCCGCCTACGGCAACCCGTGCACGTGCGGCCCCACCGCGTTCGACCACGCGTTGCCCGCCGTGGCGTCCCAGTTGGTCGACCAGGTCATCGCGCCCCGCAGGTCGGGGTACGTCCGCGGCGGCTTGAAGGAACCGCAGTTCGTGGCGCGGGTCAGACAGTCGAGGGCGTTGGTCACCACGGCCGGCGGGACGTACCCGCTGCCCGCACCCCGTGTCGAGGCCGGTAGACCCAGACCCACCTGCGACGGAGCGAGGCCGCCCTCCAGCTGGATGCAGGCGAGGGCGGTGAGGAAGTCCACCGACCCCTGGCTGTAGACCTTGCCGTCGCAGCCCAGCATGGAACCGCTGTTGTAGTACTGCATGTTGACGACGGTCAGGATGTCCTGGACGTTCAGTGCGGTCCGGAAGTACGCGTTCGACGTCGACTGCATGTCGATGGTCTGCGGCGCCATCGTGATGACCAGCGACGGGCCCGCCTTCGCCGACAGCGACCGCAACGCCTGTGTCATCCAGGTCGCGTTCAGCCCGTTCTCCAGGTCGATGTCGACGCCGTCGAAGCCGTACGTCCGCATCAGGTCGTGCACCGAGTTCGCGAAGTTCGTCGCGGAGGCGGAGTCGTTCACCGTCACCGTGCCGCGCTCACCGCCGACCGAGATGATGACCTTCTTGCCGGCCGCCTGCTTGGCCCGGACGTCCGCCTTGAACTGGTCGTCGGTGTAGCCGTCGAGCCCGGCCGAGTCGAGGTCGAAGGTCACCGCGCCCGGCGTGGCGGTGGCGTCCGCGAAGGCCACGGCGATGATGTCGTAACCCGCCTGCACGTCCGACAGCTTCTGGACGGCGGCCCCGTTGTCGAAGTTCTGCCAGTACCCGGTCACGGCGTGCTTCGGGAGACCCGTGCCACCGCCCGGGGGCGCCGTCGTCGTCCCGGTCACGGTCGCCGAACGCGCCGACTCGCCGGCCGAGTTCGCCGCCGTCACCTGGAAGGTGTACGAGGTGGAGGCCGCGAGCCCCGTCACCGTCGCCGACGTGCCGGTCACCGACTGGACCTTCGTCCCGCCCCGGTAGACGTGGTAGCCCGTGACGCCCGCGACCGGGTTCCAGGCCAGGGACACCGAGGAGGAGGTCGAGCCCGACACCGTCACCCCGGCCGGGACCGACGGGACGGTGGGCGGCTGGTCGCCGCCACCGCCGCCGTCCGGGCCGAAGAGGGACACGTCGTCGGCGTAGTACGCGGCCTGCCCGTACCAGCCGTGCGTGTGGACCGTCACCGAGGTCGTCGAGGAGCCCGTGGTGAAGGTCGTCGACAGCTGTTTCCAGGCCGCCGAGTCCGGGGTCCACGTCGAGACGTCGGTCGTGCCGGTGCCGCTCGCGCCCAGGTAGGCGTACCCGCCGCGCACCCAGGCGCTGAGCGTGTACGTCGAGCCGGGCCGGACGGCCACGGTCTGGGTGCAGCGGGCGTTGTCCTGCCCGGCCGGGGTCGCCCGCAGCGCGGCCGTACCGCCGTGCACGGGGGAGGTGACGGCGCCGCCGCTGCCCGCCGAGCAGTTCCAGTCGCTGAGCCCCGACTCGAATCCGGCGTTCCTGACGTTGTTGATGTCGGCGGCGGACGCCTGTCCGGCGCCGACGAGCGAGAGACCGAGGGCGAGGGCGGTGACGAGGGCCGTGGTGACGGCTCCCGGCCGGAGGCGAGTCCGCCCCCGTGTCCGCCCCTGCGCTTTCGTCCGCATGCGTATGCGTCTTCCGTGTCTGACCATGCCCGGTACGCTGGTCCAGACCAATTGGGTTGTCAATACTCCCGGCCGGAAGTCGTTCACCCGTACGGGTGCCCCAACCGGCTTCTCCACCTGCCGAGTTGAGGCATATGCGTCTCACTCTGTGTGGATACGGCCCGCACCTTCCGTGAGTTGATCAAGGAGATCCGGTGTTGATCTGGCCATGCCGTGGATATGGTGCTGATGCAAGAGGATGCAGGAGGGGCGGCGGGCAGAACGCCGCTCCTCACAGGGGCCAGCTGAGGCGGTGGGCGACCACCCCGCCGCAGCGAACGGGGTGGTGTGCAGCGTGCCGACCGCGATAGCCGTCACCAGTTCCGGCCTGGTGCTCCCCTCGCACGACCGGCAGACCCCGCCCGCGGTCGTCCAGCCGCAGGAGACCCTCGAAGCCTCCCTGTTCGGCATGCACGCGCTGATCGAGCAGCACGGCTATGTCATCGCCCTGCACTCGGCCTCCGGCCCGCCGGCCCTCACCCGGCGGCTGCACACGGTCCGTTCCGTGCTGGAGAGCGACCGCATCGCCCTGCTCGGCGTGGACCTGCCCCCGCTCGGCCTCGCCCTGCTGGCCCAGCAGTTGCGGCAGCTCTCCGCCTGCGACTTCAGCCCGGGAGTCCTCGCCTCCTCCGTACGCCTCCTCGCGCACTACATCTACGCCGGCGCCCTCCTCGGCTCCGTCGCCAAGCTCGACCGGGTGCCGGTCTCGCTGAAGTCGCACGCCAAGTCCTGGCTGCCGGGCGCCCGGTTCGCCGTCCTGGCCAACCCCAGGCCCCAGCTCGTCCGGCTCGACGCCACCGGCCAGGAACCCCTCGCCGGACCCGAGTTCGGCACCCGGCTGCTCGTCGCACAGGGGCCGCAGCCGCCCTCCGACTGGGTCACCGCGACGCTCGCCCCGGACTGGCAGGTCCAGGGGTCCCTGCCGGTGCCGCTGCCCGAGGAGTCGGTGCGCTGGTGGGGGACCGGCAAGCTCGTCGAGTTCGCCGCCGGACTCTCGGACGTCTCCGTGCTCTACCAGCTCGTGTCGTCCGTACGCCGTGAGACGTGCCACTGGTGCGGCCTCGAACTCATCGGCGACCGCTGCGGATTCTGCGCGGCCCCGTTACGGGAACCGGAACCCCCCGCCGACGCGGCCCGCGAGGCCCTTCCCCGAGGGGCCGTATGACAGCCGTACGACAACTCCACAGCCCGCGAGCATGCGGAGACAGCAGGCCCGCTGAACTGCCCGGCACATCCCCACGAGGTGAGAATCGGTGAACTCACGCCAGCGCCGCGGCGTCATCCTGCTGGTCCTCTCGGCCCTGTGCGCCCTGGCCGCCTTCGCCGGGGTGCTCTCGGTGATCCGGGACGTGAACGCGAAGGTCGGGCCCGAGGTGACCGCGTACCGGCTCAAGGGCGACATCGCACCCTACAAGGAGCTGACGGCGGACCAGTTCGAGAGGATCTCGATGCCCGAGCGGTGGCTGTCCGGGACCGCCGTCACCGATCTGTCGGAGCTCCGCGGCAAGATCGCCGTCACCCAGCTGCGCAAGGGCTCCCTGCTCCAGTCCGACATGATCGTCGACCGGCCGGAACTCGAAGCCGGACAGCAGGAGATCGCGATCCTGATCGACGCGTCCACCGGTGTGGCGGGGAAGATCAACCCGGGTTCGCGGGTCAACATCTACGCCACCTTCGAGGAGAAGGACAGCGACTCCAAGAAGGACACGTCCAAGCTGATGGTCACCGACGCCCGCGTCATCGACGTCGGCAGGTTGACCCCCCTGGAATCCGGCCAGTCCAGCAGCGACCGTCGGCGCACGGCCACCGAGGCCGTCCCGATCACCTTCGCCCTCGACACCGCCGACGCCCAGCGCGTCGCGTTCGCCGAGTCGTTCGCCGAGCACGTCCGGCTCGCCCTCGTGGGGGGCGGCGAGGCCACCGTCGTCGTGCCGGACGACCGTTCGTACACCCTCGACGAGGACAAGTAGGAGGCCCCGTGATGAGGTCGGTCCGGAACGTCCGCACGGGGAAGTCGCGAACGAGGGTGCGTCGAACGCCGATGCGGGTGGGCATGCTCCTGGGGGCACGGCACACGAGCGCACCCGGCCGGTGCGGAGCCGCCGAGCCGCGCACGTCCGCGAACGGAACGGGGATCCGCCGATGACCATCCGCATCCTCCCCGCCGCCGGGGACCTGGACTCGGCCCGCGCCCTCACCACCCTGCTCGGTCAGCTGGCCGACGCCGAACCGGCACCCCACGTGTCCGACTCCACCGCCCTGCTGGACACCCTGGCGCGGCTGGCCGCCGACTCCCTGGACGAACTGCCGGAGGTGGTGCTCGTCCACGAACGCATCGGCCCCGTACCGGCGCTGGACCTGGTCCGCGATCTCGTCCTGCGCTTCCCGGCCGTCGGCGTCGTCCTCGTCACCTCCGACACCAGCACCGGCGTCCTCACCGCCGCCATGGACTCCGGCGCCCGCGGCATCGTCAACCTGCCCCTGTCCTACGAGGCCCTCGCCGAACGCGTCCAGGCCGCCGCCGCCTGGTCGGCCGGTATGCGCCGCCACCTCGGCAGCCCCACACCCGAGCTGTACACCGGCCCCGGCGGCACCGTCGTCACGGTCAGCGGCGCCAAGGGCGGAGTGGGTGCCACGGTCACCGCCGTGCACCTCGCGCTCGCCGCCCGCGCGTCCGGCCGTACGGTCGCCCTCCTCGACCTCGATCTCCAGTCGGGCGACGTCGCCTCGTACCTGGACGTGCAGTTCCGCCGCTCGGTCGCCGACCTGGCCGGCATCACGGACCTCAACCCCCGTGTCCTCCAGGAGGCGGTCTACGCCCACGACACCGGTATCGCCCTCCTCCTGGCCCCCGCCGAGGGCGAGCGCGGCGAGGAGGTGACGGACCGGGTGGCCCGCCAGGTGGTGGCCACGCTCCGCTCCCGGCACGACGTGGTGATCGTCGACTGCGGCTCGCAGATGACCGCGGCCACGGCGGCGGCCGTGGAGATGGCCGACCACGCCCTCCTGCTGGTCACCCCGGACGTGATCGCGGTACGCGCCGCGAAACGGATGGTCCGCCTCTGGGACCGCCTCCAGATCCGCAAGGCCGAGGAGACCCTGACGGTCGTCAACCGCCTGTCCCGCGCCACGGAGATCCAGCCCTCCCTGGTCGAGAAGGTCACCGGCACCAAGGTGGCCCGCGCCGCCGTCCCCGCCGCCTTCAAGGAACTCCAGTCCGTCGTCGACGCGGGCCGCCTCCAGGACCTCGACGCCCGCTCGACCGTCAAACAGGCCATCTGGGCCCTCGCCGGGGAACTGGAACTGGTCGCCGCACCGGAACACGGCCACAGCGGCCGCCGCCGCAGGTCCACCTCCGACCGCGGCGCCCTGGTCCTGCGCCGCAAGGGCGGGGACCGGGGCTCGGTGACCCTCGAATTCGCCGGCATGTTCCCCCTGCTCCTGATCACCATGACGATCCTCTGGCAGGCCGCCCTCTACGGCTACACCTACTCCCTCGCCGGCAACGCCGCCGACGAGGCCGCCCGCGCCGCCACCGCCGCCTACGCGGTCGACGGCGACGTGGCCGCCGCCTGCGAGGCCGCCGGCACCCAGAACCTCCCGGGCGCCTGGGCCGACACCGCCATCGACTGCGCCCCCGCGGGCACCGTCATGCGAGCCGAGGTCCAGGCCACCGTCCCCCTCTTCTTCCCTGGCTTCGACGCAGGCTGGACCGTCAACGGCGAGGCAGGCGCGGCCCTGGAGGGAGACCCCCAATGACCGCCCCGACCCAGCCACGCCGAACCATCCGCGCACGCCGGACGACCTCCGCACGCCGGACGATCCACGCACTG
>NZ_JBHVDD010000015.1:0-23784 GCF_042802995.1 Streptomyces sp. NPDC057438 | reverse complement strand
ACGCGGATGAACCGTGCACTGCGGATGAACCGTGCACTGCGGATGAACCGTGCACTGCGGATGAACCGTGCACTGCGGATGAACCGTGCACTGCGGATGAACCGTGCACTGCGGACGATCCGTGCACTGCAGGTGATTCGCGCACCGTGGACAATCCGCGCACCGTGGATGATTCATCCCCGATGGGCGGACGGTGCACGCTGGGCCGGTCGCGTACGGCGAGAAGGGGGTGTGCCGGGGGGTGTCCGCCCGCAGCGGTTGGCGCGTCGACGCCCCGCGCCTCCCAGCAAGCCGATTCCGCGCCGTTCCGAGGACGGACACCCCCCGGCGCGCCCCCGACCCACCCACCGTGCCCTGGCGAACCCCCCACCCACGGAAGGCCCTCCCACCCACCGCTGGAACGACCGAGGCTCCTCCATCCTGGAGTTCGCCGGCTTCCTCCCGATCCTCCTCCTCGTAGGCATGGCCGCGATCCAACTCGGCCTGATCGGCTACGGCATCAGCCAGGCGGGCTCGGCGGCCCGCGCGGCGGCCAGAGCCGAGTCCCTGCAACCCGGGGCCGGCCCCGCAGCGGGCGCAGCCGCGGCGAGCGCGTGGCTGAACCCGACCCCCGCCGTGGCCCCCGGCACCGACACCACCACCGCCACGGTCACCGTCACCGTCCCCTCCGTGGTCCCCCTCTTCGACCCGGTCACCGTGGAACGCAGCGCCACCATGCCCAACGACACCGACAACGACTGACCCCGAGACAGCCCCACCCCGAGAGGAGTTGACAAGAGGATGAGCCTGCGATCCCGAATCGCCACCCCCGACGAGGGGGCGACCGGACGCGAGGACGGACACCTCGTGGCCGTCTACCGCGCCAAGCTCCTCGAAGAGATCGACCTGGCCGAGATGTCGGCCCTCACCGCCGCCGACCGCCGTGCCCGCCTCGAACGCGTACTCGGCCACATCATCAGCCGAGAGGGCCCGGTCCTCTCCTCCGCCGAACGCTCCCAGCTGATCCGCAGGGTCGTCGACGAAGCCCTCGGCCTGGGCGTCCTCGAACCCCTCCTCGCCGACGCCTCCGTCACCGAGATCATGGTCAACGGCCCGGACTCGATCTTCGTCGAACGAGGAGGCCGCGTGGAACAGCTCCCCCTCCGCTTCGCCTCCACCGACCAACTCATGCAGACGATCGAACGCATCGTCTCCACGGTGAACCGACGGGTCGACGAGTCGAACCCCATGGTCGACGCCCGCCTCCCCACCGGCGAACGCGTCAACGTGATCATCCCCCCGCTCTCCCTCACCGGCCCGACCCTCACGATCCGCCGCTTCCCCCGCGCGTACACCCTCCCGGAGCTGATCGACCTCGGCTCCCTCGACGAGCAGATGCTGATGCTGCTCGCCGCCTTCGTCCGCGCCCGCTTCAACGTGATCGTCAGCGGCGGTACCGGCACCGGGAAGACGACGCTCCTCAACGCCCTCTCCGGCCTGATCCCACCCCGCGAACGCATCATCACCATCGAGGACTCCGCCGAACTCCAGCTCCAGCAGGAGCACGTGATCCGCCTGGAGTCGCGGCCCCCGAACATCGAGGGCAAGGGCCAGATCACCATCCGCGACCTCGTCCGCAACTCCCTCCGGATGCGCCCCGACCGCATCATCGTCGGCGAGGTCCGCGGCGGCGAGACCCTCGACATGCTCCAGGCCATGTCCACCGGCCACGACGGCTCCCTTGCCACGGTCCACGCCAACTCCGCCGAGGACGCGCTGATGCGCCTGCAGACCCTGGGCTCGATGTCCGAGGTCCTCATCCCCTTCGAGGCCCTCAGGGACCAGATCAACTCGGCGGTGGACGTGGTCGTCCAGCTCACCCGCTTCGCCGACGGCTCCCGCAAGGTCACCGAGATCGCCCTGCTCGTCTCGCACGGCCGCGAACAGTTCCGTATCGCCACGGTCTCCCGCTACGCCCCGGACCCCCTCGGCGCCGACCGGGTCGTCCACGGCCGCTTCGAGCACCTGCCGGTACCGCGCCCCGTCGCCGAGAAGCTGTACGTGGCCAACGAGCCGCTGCCTCCCGCGTACGGCGTGGCCGAGGCCATCGACCCGCTCAACACCCGCCAGGCCATCGGATAGCCCCGAGAGCCCGAGGAGGCAGGACCGAACATGGTGACAGCCGAGGCAGCCCAGACAGCCCAGGCAGCCCTGGTACCCCAGGCAGCACAGGCGCCCCAGGCACCTCAGGGGCCCCTGTCAGCCCTGGCCCAGGCGCCCCTGGACCTGGACAACACCACCCTGCTGGCCCTCGGCGCCACCGTCCTGTGCGGCACCCTCGCCGTCGCGGGCGCGCACGCGTACGTCTCCGGCCGCGCCCAGCGCCAGGCCCTGGCCGACCGTCTCGCGGGCAGCCAGGGCGGCGGCCCGACGCGAACGGCGTCCGGCCGCGTACGGCGCTTCACGGCGGTCGACCGCAGACTGCGCCGCACCCGTCTCGGCCGGGCGATCCACCTCCGTCTGACGACGACGGGCCTCGACCTGACGGCCGGCGAGTTCGCCATGTACGTCCTCATGGCCGTCGTCGCCCTGTGGCTCATCGCGGCCGCCACCCTGGCCCCGTTCTTCGGCCCGATCGCGGGAGCCATCGGCGTGTGGGCGGCGGCCATCTTCCTCAACTGGCAGCGCCAGAAGCGCATCGAGGCGTTCATCAACCAGCTCCCCGACGTCGCCCGGCTCCTCGCCAACGCGACCGCCGCCGGCCTCGCCCTGCGCACGGCCCTGGCGATGGCGGCGGAGGAACTGGAGGACCCGGCGGGCGAGGAACTGGCCCGGGTGGCGGATCAGTTGGCCCTCGGCCGCTCGGTCGACGACGCGCTCGGCGAGCTGGCCGAACGCCTCCCCTCCCGTGAACTGATCGTCCTCGTCACCACCCTCGTCCTGTCCAACAAGGCGGGCGGCACGGTGGTGAGTTCGCTGCGCAACCTGACCCAGACCCTGGAGGACCGCAAGGAGACCCGGCGCGAGGTCCGCACGATGCTCTCCGAGGTCAACGCGACCGCGTTCACCGTCCCCCTCCTGGGCCTCGGCTCGCTCCTCCTGATCAACTCCTCGAACGACGGCGCCCTGGCCCGGGTGACCGGCTCCCCCCTCGGCCAGCTCCTGGTCCTGATCTCGATCGGGCTCTACACGGTCGGCTTCTTCGTCATCCGCCGCCTCGGCAAGATCGAAGTCTGAGAAGGGGGCGAGACACGACATGACGACCTCGACGCTCCCCGTGCTCCTGGCGCTCCTGACGGCCCTCGCCGTCGCGGGCGCCCTGCTCGGCATCCGCATGATCCGCGCCGACGCGAAACTCCCCAGCGACCTGGCCCTCGCCCTGGAGGTCGGTGCCACCCGCGTCTCGAAGACCGGCTCGGCCGTCGACCGCCTCGGCATGCGCTTCGCCCCGCTCGTCCTGCGCCTCATGGGCCCCCGCCGGGTCGAGGCCAAGCGCCGCCGCATCGACATGGCGGGCAACCCCGGCGGCCTCACCCTCAACCGCTACGCCGCCCGCCGGGCCGTCTACGGCTTCTTCGGCGCCTTCATGGGCCTGGTCTTCCTGACCAGCGATCGCCCCCTGTTCGCGGCCTTCACCTTCGCCTTCGGCCTGCTGGCCGCCGACGCGGCCATCTGGCAGGCCGTCCGCGACCGCAAGGACGTCATCGACCGCACCCTGCCCGACTTCCTCGACGTCCTCGCGGTCGTGGTCTCGGCGGGCCTCGGCTTCCGCCAGGCCCTGGACCGGGTAGCGGAGAAGTACGAGGGCCCCTGGGCGGACGAACTGCGTATCACCCTGCGCCAGATGGACATGGGCGTCAGCCGCCGCCAGGCCTTCGACGAACTGCGCCGGCGCAACTCCTCCGAGCAGGTCGCCCAGTTCGTCTCGGCGCTCCAGCAGGGCGAGGAACTGGGCTCCCCGATCGCCGAGACCCTGATCCAGCTCGCCGCCGACATGCGCCGCACCGACGCCCAGAACGCCCGTCGCCGGGCCGCCCGCACCATCCCCAAGGCCACCCTCGTCACCCTGGTCTTCATGCTCCCGGCCACGATGATCCTCATCGCCACCGGCATGTTCCTCGGCTCGGGCACCAACTTCGGCGACATCCTGGGCCGCTGATGAGAGGCCGACGCACCCCACCCTCGCCGGGCCCCGCCCCCGGCACCGGCTACCTCGCCGACGACGCCACACCCCCGGCCACCCTCCGGCTCCAGCTCAACGCCCTGCAGTCCCTCTCCCGCCAGACCTTCGCCGTCCGCCTGGTCACCCTCGCCATCGGCACCCCCTTCGCCATGGCCAACACCACGGGCGGCCCGCAGAACCACGCCGTGCTCCTCGCCGCGGTCCTCGGCATCACCGTCTCGTACGCCATGCTCCGGGACTGGGACCGCTTCGCCCCCCGCCTCCTCGCCCACCCCACCCTGATGGCCCTGGACCTGCTCCTCGGCGCGGTCCTCCTCCTCACCGCCTCCCCGGCCTCCCCCCTCGCCTACGCCACGGTCTGCACCCCCCTCCTGTCCGGCCTCCTCTACGGCTGGCGCGGCGCCGGCGTCCTCACCGGCCTGCAACTGGCCGTCCTCGTCACGGTCCACCGCACCTGGGAACACCACCCCGGCGCGGGCGTGAGCACCCTCCTCATCGCCGGTTTCTGCGTCGCGGCCGGCATCATCGGCGTCACCCTGCGCAACCTGATGTTCCGCTTCGGTACGGCCACCCAGGCCCTGTCCGAAGCGACCTCCCGGCTGGCCGTCGCCGAGGCCGTGGAGTCGGAACGCGCCCGGCTGGCCCGCGAACTCCACGACTCGGTGGCCAAGACCCTCCACGGTCTGGCCCTCGCCGCGGACGCCCTGGCGACCTCGGCGGACCGCCCGGCCCCCGATCCCGCCCACCTGCGACGACAGGCCGGCCTCGTCGCCTCGGCGGCCCGCCGCGCCGCCGCCGAGTCCCGGGACCTCCTCACGGACCTGCGCCGCCACACCGACCTGACGACGACCCCGCCGACGGACCTACGAACCGAACTCACGACACGGACAGCGGACTTCGAGTCCCGCACCAGCCTCTTCACCCACCTGACCCACGCGGGCGGGACACCCCCACCGCTCCCGCCGGAGACGACCCACCACCTCCTGGCGATCACGTCGGAGGCGCTGGAGAACATCCACCGCCACGCGACCGCGACCGTTGCGGAGGTGTCCCTGAGGGTCACCACGGACACCCTCCACCTCACGGTCAAGGACGACGGCGTGGGCCTCCCGCCCGCCCTCACCCTCGAAGAGGCGCAGGAATCCGGCCACTTCGGCCTGCTCGGCATGGCGGAGCGCGCGGACCGCGCGGGCGCCGTCCTCCGCCTGGGCTCGGACGGCACCGGTACGACGGTGACCCTGACCCTCCCGCTCCCCGTACCCCCGGACGGCGAACACTCCACCCCCGGCCCGCCCCGACAGGAGGCCGCACATGCCTGACCAGCCGCAGGCCCGCCAGGGCCCGCCCCTGCGCGTCCTCGTCGCGGACGACAACCCGGTGGTCCGCGCCGGCCTCACGGCCCTCCTGGACGCGCACCCCGACATCGAAGTGGCCGCCCAGGCCACGAACGGCGCTGAGGCGGTCGCCCGAGCCCGTCACCACCGGCCGGACGTCGCCCTCCTCGACGTCCGCATGCCCGGCACGGACGGCCTGACCGCACTCCCCGAACTGACCGCGCTCTGCCCCGTGATGATGCTGACCTACAGCACGGAACCCGAGGTCGTGACCGAGGCGCTGCGCCGGGGAGCGGTCGGCTACCTGGTCCACGGCGAGTTCACCGCCGCCGAACTGGTCACGGCGGTACGGGACATGAGAGAAGGCCGCGCGACCATCTCCGCGACTGTCTCATCCTCGCTCGGCGTTTCCTACGAACCTTCACACGAAAGTCACGACCACTCTTCGCAGCTGCAACCATTCGTGGCACAGTCGTCGAAGAGTGGTCCCGCGCGCGCACCGGCACCCCGCCGCCGCGTGCCCGACCACGCCGACCGACCGTCCTTCGGCCTGAGTTCAAGGGAGGTGGAGGTGATGGACCTCATCGCGTCCGGCATGAACAACCGTCAGATCGCCGCCACCTGCTTCATCAGCGAGAAGACCGTCAAGAACCACATCAACCGCATCTTCGCGAAACTGCACAGCGCGACGCGCAGCGAAGCGATAGCCCACTGGCTGGGCACGACCCCCGGCGGGTGGCCCCGATGACCCCACCCGCCCACCAAAGTTGGGCCCCCGGACCCACCCCCGGCACGTGCGGTCTCCCGTACGGTGATCGGGTTGGTGTCGGCATCGCGCGGGAAGGCAACCGCCATGAAGGTGAAGCACCGTTTCCAGGCCTGGAGGACCACCGTCGTCTCTCGCATGCGCGGGAAGGGACGGGACGCGGGCGCGGGGTTCGTGGAGTACGCGGGCATCATGATCATCGTCGCGGGGATCTTCGTGATGATCGACGGGTTGGGGTTGGACGGGTTGATCTCCGGCGCGATCCTGGCTGCCGTGAGCAACGTCATCGGCGGCTGACGAGCCTGCGGCCGTTCGGCGACCGTGGGTCCACCCTCCCCATCTACATATGGCTGACGGCTATTCTGCTCTTCACTGCGTTGGCCTTCTTCGCGTTCGCCCAGGCGGCGTCCGCCCGTAACGGTGCTCAGTCCGCAGCGGACGCCGCGGCGTTGGCAGCGGCGCAACAGGCCCGAGACGACCTGTTGCTGGACCTCGGGGACGCCGTCGAGGCGGGCGACGACTGGCTGGACTGGCTGGACCTCTCCGGTGGACTCTCCGGCGAGGGAGCCACGGCCGCCGCGCAGCAACTCGCTGCCGCGAACGAGTCGACCGTCCTCGGCGGCGCCGCATCGACCGAGGTGAACGGGTATCCAGGTTTCACCGTCGAGGTCCAGACCGACTACGCGGTCGGCGAGTCCATCATTCCTGGCACCGAAAGCATGACCGCCACGGCCGCAGCCACCGCAGTCATTCAGCCGCGTTGCGATTTCGCGCCGGACGCGGACCCCACGAAGCCCGTGACCCTGGACTGTGACGGTCAAGCTGTGGACATCGACCCCGGAAATTTCGATCCGGACGACCTTCCCGACGCGTCTGTGATGTTCTCTGTGCGTCTGGCCGAGTGAGAGGAAGCTGTGTCCATGAAGTTCCGGTACACCATGAAGGGCCGCATGGCTCTGTCCACGGTGACGATCGCCACCGGGCTGGTTCTCACGGTGGCCGGCTGTGGTGGGGGAGGGGACGACGACAAGTCCTCGGACACGAAGTCCTCGTCGACGCCGTCCAAGGACAACGGAGACGACGAGAAGCAGGAGTCCGAAGCTCCCGCCACGGAGTCGGTTCTAGCCGAGGTCAAGGCCGGCGGCCTGACGCTCAAAGTCACTTCTGCGGCCCGCGACGGAGGCGGCTTCGTTACGGTCGAGGGCACGGTGACCAACGGCACCGGTAAGCCGTGGGTCGGCGCGGATTGGCGGGGTGACGAGAGCGAACTGGTCAAGAACGGCGGTTCGATCGCCGGCGCGAACCTGATCGACCAGACGGGTAAGAAGAAGTACCTCGTCCTGCGAGACACGGAAGGGCGTTGCCTGTGCACGAAGTTCACCGGCGGAGTCGGGACCGGAGCGACCACGGACTGGTTCGCCCAGTTCCCCGCCCCCCCCGAAGCAACCACCTCCGTGGACTTCCAGGTCGGCTCCATGCCCCCCGCCACGATCGAACTCTCCGAGGGCGAGTGACGTGACGATGACCGCCCCCACCCCCCGCGCCACCACCACGGGCACCGCCGCGCTGGCCGCGGCCGTGGCGGTCCTGGCCGCTCTCACCCTCGCCCCGCCCGCGCACGCCGCGGACGACCCGAGCGAACCCCCGGGCACCGTCACCACCTCACCGCCCCCGGAGGTCGACGCCAACAGCCCGGGCCTGAAGCTCGCACAGGGGGCCACGCTCGCCCCCGCGAAGGTCCTGGACATCAAGTCGGTCGTGGAGGACCTGGGCGGCGAGGAGCGCCGGGAGGACACGAACGAGAACGTGACGTTCGCGCTCCAGGCGGAGGTCCTCTTCCCCAAGAACAGCGCGAAACTCAACCCCCAGGCCCGCTCCCGCATCCAGACGATCGCGGAGGAGATCAAGAAGCAGGACGCGGCCAAGGTCCGCGTCTTCGGCTTCACGGACAACCTCGGCTCGTACGCCCACGGCCTGACCCTCTCCAAGAAGCGCGCGGAGGCCGTGCACGACCTTCTCGCCGCGGACCTGGACGGCAACGTCACCTTCGAGGTACGCGGCTACAGCGAGGACTACCCCATCGCCGACAACTCCTCGGAGGAGGGCCGCAAGAAGAACCGCCGGGTGGAGGTCTCGTTCCCGAGGACCGGGGGAACGACGACCGACAGCTGACCGGCGAGGTCGGCTACTCGCCGGGCTCGGCCTCCGGGTACGCGACGAACGTGCCCTTGGCGGGGAGGGTGACGACGACGTCACTCGGTCTGGACGCCGAGCCACCCGTACCTCGTGAGACACGCGTTCCCGTCGGCCCGGCGGGGGCGATCCGATGGCGGGTCGGGAACACTAGACCCCCCGCCGTCCGCCGGTCCGCATGTGCGCCCGCTGCGGGACCGTCACCGGCAACCCCGTCCACCCCTGACGGACGCGTTCGGCGTAGGACGGGACGCGACCGGCGCGGTCTGCATCACCCGGTCGACCGACCGCTAACCTTCGCCCCCGCTTCTGTCCGCGTACGCCCGCAACGACCCCACCACCGTGTTCGTGACGGCGACCAGCGGCACGGCCACCACCGCGCCCCCGATACCCGCGATCATGCCCCCGGCGGCGACCGCCAGCACGACCGCCAGGGGGTGCACCCGTACGGCCCGTCCGAGGATGAACGGCTGCAGGATGTGCCCCTCGATCTGCTGGACGGCGAGCACGACGACCAGCGTCATGACGGCCGTGAAGACGCCCTGCGTCACCAGCGCCACGACCACCGCCAGCGCGCCCGAGACGACGGCACCCACCAGCGGGATGAAGGAGAACAGGAAGATGAACACGGCCAGCGGGACCGCCATCGGCACGTCGAGGAAGTAGATCCCGAGGCCGATGAAGATGGCGTCGATCAGCGCCACGATCACCGTGCCGCGCACGTACGCCGTCAGCGTCCGCCAGGCGCGCGGTCCCGCGTCGGCGACACCCGGCCGGGCCGCCGCCGGCACCAGCTTCAGGGTCCACTGCCAGATCCGCTTGCCGTCGTACAGGAGGAAGAGTGTGGAGAACATCGTCAGGAGGATGCCGGTGAGCGCCTCGACGATGACGGTCACGCCCTCCAGACCCGCCGAGGTGATCGTGTCCGTGTTGTCGCTGATCGCGTCGCGGAGGTTCTTGGCGATGTCGTTGATCTGGTTCTCGGTGACGTGGAACGGGCTGGCGAGCAGCCAGCGCTGCAGTTCGTCGATGCCGTCCTGGATCTGGTCGGAGAGGTCGTCGATGTTCTCCATGACCTGCCAGGTGACGAACCAGCCGATCAGTCCCATGACCACGAAGCCGAGGGCGGCGGTCAGGGCGGTGGCGAGTCCGCGTGGTACACCGTGCCGGGTCAGCCGTGCCACGGCCGGCTGGAGCACGGCAGTGATGAGCAGGGCGGCGGTGAACGACAGCACCAGCAGCCGTACGGAGCTGATGGCCCGCATCAACACCCAGACGGTGCCCGCGAGCACGAGCAGCCGCCATCCGGCCTCGGCCGCCACCCGCATGCCCCAGGGCACCGCCGACGCGGGATCGGGCCGGGTGTACGGGATCGGGGCGGCCGTTCGGCCCCGAGCACCACCGGGGGAGCCGGCCGGCCCGCCCGCACCGCCTCCGGCGTCCTCGGTCCCGTCACCGCTCCCGGACTCCTCCGCGGCCGGGACACCGGCAGGCGTCCCGGAGACACCGGACACGGACCCGGCGTCGAAGGCCCGCCCCGTACCGGAGTCGAGGCCGCTGTCGCCGCCCCCGTCCCCCCCGCTGTCGCGTCGCCGTCCGGCCGGACCCCGACCGTCGTCCGGTCCCTCGGTCTCCGACTCGATCTCCGCCCGGCGCCGCTCCAGCCGGTCGGCCCATCCGCTCAACCCGGTGCCGACTCGGCCGAGCCACCCGGGCACCCGCGACATCATCCGCCCTCTTCCCCCGTCGTCCTTGCTGGTCATCACTCCTCCCGGAGGCCGCGATCCCGCTCGGCGCACTCGACCGTACATGGCCGAAGCCCTCCACCAAAGGACGGTGGAGGGCTTCGGAAAGTTGAGCTGCGGGCCATCGGCCCTCGGCGGCCTACGGGCCTAGTACCAGTGATTGGCCTGCCAAAACGTCCAGGCCTCACACGGACTGCCGTAGCGCGACTCCATGTAGTTCAGGCCCCACTTGATCTGGGTGGCCGGGTTGGTCCGCCAGTCGGAACCGGCGGAGGCGTACTTGCCGGCGGGCAGCGCCTGGAACAGACCGTACGCGCCCGAGGACGGGTTGACGGCCTTGTAGTTCCAGGTGGACTCGTGGTTCACGATGTTGCTGAAGCACGTCCACTGGTCGCTGGCCACGACGGCCTTCGCCATCGCCTGGATCTCGGCGACGGTGTACGAACTCTGCGTGGGGATGTCACCGAGCGAACCGGCAGCTGCGGACTTGGCCTTGACGTCGGCCGCCGCCGCTTCCTTCGCCTTGCGCTCCTGCTCGGCCTTCTCCGCCGCCTGCTGCTTGTCGATCGCGTCCTGGGCCGCCTTCTTACGGGCGGTCTCCTCGGCGTCCTTGCGGGCGCTCGCGTCGGCGGCGATGGCCTGGGCGTCGGCCTGAGCAGTCAGGGACGCGGTCTGCACCTGGGCCTGCTGACCCACGGGTATGTCGGCGAGCAACGTGGTGTCGTTCGCGACCGCCTCGGCGTCGTCAGTGGTCGTCTGCGCGGTGCTGCCCGAGGCAACTCCGACGACACTGCCGACTGCGGTGACCGCGGTGGCCGAGGCCACTGCGAATCCCCGGACCGAAATCCGGCTCACACGGTTTCCTTCCAGCATCGCCCGCCTCGGTGACCCTGGCGGACGCAATCGTGCCCCTGACGCTGGCCTCCAACTGCGGGGTCACGGAGGCGCGGGCCCGGTGGGCAACTCCCTTGCGGGAGCGCCGCGAGGTGCTCGGGCGGCATACGACGAGAGCTATGGAGTTGACCTGGTGCTGCTGTGGTGCCGTACCGCTGGGGGTACAGGTGTGTCGTATGCGGGGCCTGACAGGAATGAGACTCTGCCGTAACCAGACACCGTGAGGCAATTCAGTGGTGAGTGTGAAAGCTCACACCTCGTTTGACGCCGGAGATTCACGGAAAGCCGCACGCGCCAAGGCGCCGCCCGGCTAGGCTCATCGCCTTTGCCGGACGGCGCCCATGGGATCCAAGGGATCGGTGGCCGGACCGAGTTGGCTGAATTGGTCGATATCTTTCGATATCGGCCGGGTCCGTCAGATCTGTCCGTCCTCCAGCATTTCGGTCACAAGGGCCGCGATCTGGGACCGTTCGGACCTCGTCAACGTGACGTGCGCGAAGAGGGGGTGGCCCTTCAGCTTCTCGACCACGGCGACGACACCGTCGTAGCGCCCGACCCGCAGATTGTCGCGCTGGGCGACGTCATGGGTCAGAACCACCCGCGAATTCGCCCCGATCCGGGACAGAACGGTCAGCAGGACGTTCCGCTCCAGCGACTGCGCCTCGTCCACGATCACGAACGCGTCGTGCAGCGAACGGCCGCGGATGTGCGTGAGCGGCAGGACCTCCAGCATCCCGCGGGCGGTGACCTCCTCGATGACCTCCCGGCTGGTGACGGCGGAGAGCGTGTCGAAGACCGCCTGCGCCCAGGGGCTCATCTTCTCGGACTCGGAGCCGGGCAGATAGCCGAGCTCCTGCCCGCCCACCGCGTACAGCGGCCGGAAGACCATCACCTTCTGGTGCTGGCGCCGTTCGAGCACGGCCTCCAGGCCCGCGCAGAGCGCGAGCGCGGACTTGCCGGTGCCGGCCCGGCCGCCCATCGACAGGATGCCCACGTCCGGGTCGAGCAGCAGGTCCAGCGCGATGCGCTGCTCCGCGCTGCGGCCCTTGATGCCGAACGCCTCCCGGTCGCCCCGCACGAGCCGGATGTTGCCGTCGGGCGTCACCCGGCCCAGTGCCTTGCCGCGCTCCGACTGGATCGTCAGACCGGTGTGCACGGGTAGGGTGCTCGCCTCGGGAACGTAGATCGACCCTTCCTCGAAGAGGATGTCGACCTGTTCGCCGGCCAGGGTCAGCTCGGACATCCCGGTCCACCCGGAGGCGTCCGTGATGGCGAGCTCCGCGCGGTACTCCTCGGCGAGGAGCCCCACGGACGACGCCTTGATCCTGAGCGGCAGGTCTTTCGACACCACGGTGACGTCGAAGCCCTCGGCCTGCAGATTGCGGGCGACCGCGAGGATGCGGGAGTCGTTGTCCCCCAGGCGGTAGCCGCTCGGCAGCACGCTGGGATCCGAGTGGTTGAGCTCGACCCTCACGGTCCCGCCGAGCTCCCCGATCGGGATGGGGGCGTCGAGGCGGCCGTGCCGGACCCGGAACTCGTCGAGCAGGCGCAGGGCCTGCCGGGCGAAGTAGCCGAGTTCGGGGTGGTGCCTCTTGGCCTCCAGCTCCGTCACCACGACGATCGGCAGCACGACTTCGTGCTCGTCGAAGCGGCTCAGGGCGTTCGGGTCGGCCAGCAGGACGCTGGTGTCGAGGACGTAGGTGCGCCGGTCTGGCATACGGCGCTTTGTGCTGGTCACCACGGAAGGACGTACCCCCTCGGATGAGGTCGGGGAGCGACGGGTTCGAACTGGGCCGGTCGACGGCGCCGTTGCACGGGCCGAGAACCGGCCCTCCGCTGCTTCGTCCGTGCTGTGACCGCACGATCGGGCTGGTGCAAAGGGCCTCCCGGGCGGACGGCCCCGAGCCGCCCGCTGAGATCCGACACCCGTGGTTCGGGTGTCGACCTGACTGGCTTATGCCCTCGAACACGCGCCGCCATGCCAAGCGGTACGACGGCGTCCCGGTGAACTCCTCGTTACTTCTGCCCCGAGGGCGCCCCCGCGCACCTCGTCCGCGATGCGGAGTTTCAGCCTCCGAAGCGGCGGCCGCGCACCGCGTAGTCGCGCAGGGCGCGCAGGAAGTCGACCTTCCGGAAGGCCGGCCAGAAGACGTCGCAGAAGTAGTACTCCGAGTGCGCCGTCTGCCAGAGCATGAATCCGGACAGCCGCTGCTCGCCGCTCGTGCGGATCACCAGATCCGGGTCGGGCTGGTCGACGGTGTAGAGGTGCCTGCCGATCATGTCGATGTCGACGGACTCGGCGAGTTCCTCCATCGAGGTGCCCTTGTCGTGCGCCTCCAGGAGCATCGAGCGCACGGCGTCGGCGATCTCCTGGCGGCCGCCGTACCCGATGGCGACGTTGACCAGTATCCCGTCGATGTCCGAGGTGGACTCCTCGGCCTCCTTGAGCGCGCGCTGCATTCCGGGGGACAACAGGTCCAGCGCCCCCACGTGGTGCACCCGCCAGCGGCCGTCGGCGGCGAGGGAGCGGACGGTGTCCTCGATGATGCCGAGGAGCGGGACGAGCTCCTCCTTGGGCCGGTTGAAGTTGTCGGTGGACAGCAGCCACAGGGTGACGACCTTGACGTCCGTCTCGGTGCACCAGCCGAGGAACTCCTCGATCTTGTGGGCGCCGGCCTGGTGGCCCTGCATCGTGGTGGAGCCCGCCGCCTTCGCCCAGCGCCGGCTGCCGTCCACGATCACACCGATGTGCTCGGGCACCTGGGCGTGGTCGAGGTGGCCCTCGACCCTGCGTGCGTAGACCTTGACCAACAGGCCGCGCAGTGTGTCGCGCAGGTTCACGTGTTCCAGCCCCTCCGGTGCGGTGACGGTCCCCTTGGAGAGCCGAAGCCTACCGGTGCCGGAGCCCTTGGGAGGCCCGGGGGCGGGGGACTTGGGGGTGCTGCCGGGCGGGCCGCGGCGGCGCCGGCCTGCGGCTCCGTCCCCCGGGCGGGAGGCCGTGCGGGCAGAAAAAACGGGCCGGTCCGTGGGGGGGAGACGGACCGGCCCGAGGGGGGGTTTCCACCATAACCCTTCGTGAGTGATGCTGCGTGCATCGGCGTGCCACAACTACTCTCCGGAGCCGGACGACAGCGTGGCGGTGAGTGCGGAAGCGTTCATTCAGGGTGCGATCCGGGGGTGACCATGGCTGAATCCCGGCGGATTCGAAGGGGGAAAGGCAGAATCCCGGAGGGAATGTGGGGATTGCGCCCCGTTGTGTGACTTCCGGGGAGATGTGGCCCGGTGTCCCCGTACGGGTGAAGCGCGGGCGGAACGCGCGCTTGACGCCGGGGGTGGGGCGCACGGCTTCGCGCAGCCCCCTCCACTGCGCGATGCCGTACCGCGCAGCTTTGCTCACGCGAATTCCCTTGGTCTGAACCTACGTGAGACGACGCGTGGACGCCAAGCCGTGGGCGATAACGATGTGGACACCTGGATATAGGTCAGGATCCGACCTCGATCGGGTCTAGCGTCGGTCCCATGACGACGAGCGCGAGGGGAGTCCACACCATGACGGCCAAGGGGGCGGGACGGACCACGAAGGCCGGGCGGACCGCGACGACCGGGCCGGCCAGGGCGGTCACCTGGGAGCAGGCGAGCGCGCGGCGGACGGAGCGGCTGTTCCTGGGGTCACCGGCACCGTCCGGCACACCGGTCGCCGAGGTGGCCGGAGCGATGCTGGGAGCCCACGCGCAGGTGCTGTCGGCGGCCGAGCTGTCGCTGGGGCTGCGTATGGAGGGGGTCACGCGGGCGGACGTACGGGCCGCGCTGTGGGAGGACCGGACGCTGGTGAAGACGTTCGGGCCCCGCGGCACCGTGCATCTGCTCCCCACCGCGGAGCTGCCCCTGTGGACGGCCGCGCTCACCGCGATCCCGGCGGGGCCGAGCCCGTTCGCCCCGGACGTACGGCTGGCCGAGGAGCAGGCCGCACAGGTCGTGGCCGCCATCGGCGCCGCCCTCGACGGGGCCACGCTGACGGTCGACGAGCTGGGCGAGGAGGTCGTCGCGCGCACCGGACCCTGGGCCGGGGACCTCGTCATGCCCGCCTTCCAGGGCCTGTGGCCCCGCTGGCGCCAGGTGCTGCACCGCGCCGGCCAGTCGGGGGCCCTGTGCTTCGCCCCCGACCGCGACCGAAGGGCGACCTACACCCGGCCCCCGCACTTCACGCCCCCGACCTCGCCGGAGGACGGCCTGCCCCTGCTCGTACGGCACTATCTGCGCGCCTACGGCCCCGCCTCCCCGCGCCACTTCGCCCGGTGGGCGGCGGCCCCCGGCGCCTGGGCCGACAGGATCTTCGCCTCGCTGGACTCCGCCGGCGACATCGAGCGGGTCGACTTCGAGGGCGAGCCGGCCTGGGTGGCGGCGGGCGACACCGACTTCCCCGACGACCCCGCCGGCGTCCTGCGGGGCGTACGGCTGCTGCCCTACTTCGACGCGTACGGCATCGCCGCGCAGCCCCGCGAGCGGCTGTTCCCCGGGGCGGCGTACGAACGGGCCCTCGCGCGCGGGCAGGCGGGCAACTACCCGCTGCTGCTGGTCGACGGCGTGGTCGCGGGCGTCTGGCACCAGCGGCGCCAGGGACGGCGTACGACGGTCACGGTGGAGCCGCTCGGGCGGCTGGACGCGGCGCAGGAGCGGGAGTTGGCGGAGCGGGTCGAGCGGGTGGGGGAAGTGCTCCAGGCGCGGCCCGAGTTGGCGATCGGGAAGGTCACGGTCGGCCCGCACGCCTGAGCGCGTGCCTCACCCGGACGGCTTGCGGGCCTCGAAGAGATGGCGGGCGCTGTGCGCGACGAACGGGCCCTCCCGCCGGATCCGCTCGTGCAGGGAGCGGAGTTGGGGGAGGTACGCCTCGACGGTGAAGCCGGGCACCATCCAGACGACCTTCTTCAGGAAGTGCACGACCGCGCCGATGTCGTGGAACTCCATCCGCGTCCGCTCGGCCCGCAGGTCCACGATCTCCAGCCCGGCGGCCTCGGCACCGGCGCGCTCGACGTCCGGGTGGCGGCCGCGGCGGGTCTCCTCCGGCAGCGGCCCGGTGAAGTGCTCGACCAGCTCGAAGACGCTGGCCGGTCCCACGTGCTGGGCGAAGTACGTGCCACCGGGCGCGAGCACCCGGGCGATCTCCGACCAGTGCGGGTGCACCGGGTGCCTGCTGGTGACCAGGTCGAACGCCCCGTCCGCGAACGGCAGCGGCGCGTCCTGCGGCACGGCCACCACCACCGCGCCCCGCGGGTGCAGCAGCGCGGTGGCCCTGGCGACGTTCGGCGGCCACCCCTCCGTGGCCACGGTCACCGCCGGAAACCGGGGAGCGGAGGCGAGCACCTCGCCACCCCCGGTATGGATGTCCAGAGCCGCCGAGGCCCGCCCCAGCCGCTCACCCATCGCCCGCGCGTACCCCCAC
This sequence comes from Streptomyces sp. NPDC057438, assembly GCF_042802995.1. Lineage (NCBI taxonomy): Bacteria > Bacillati > Actinomycetota > Actinomycetes > Kitasatosporales > Streptomycetaceae > Streptomyces > Streptomyces sp. NPDC057438. Next base: position 7,250 of record NZ_JBHVDD010000015.1, on the reverse strand, counting down.
GACGGCCGGGCCTCCGTGGCCCGCCCCTCGAACCACGAGAAGTCCCACCCGTCGGTGGGCACGGCATCGGCTTCGGCGACGAGGTCTTCGAAGGTGCGGGAGGCGTGGGAGGAGAGGGAGGCCATGGGGAAGGATCCTTCCAAGGAGGGGAACGGGGCCGCGAGTGGTTTTCCCGAAGGGCCGAAGGCCTTTCAGCGGCGCGGGGAACCGCGCGACCGGCCCCCTCCAACCCGCAGCCGCCCCACGACCGCACCCCCCGAGCTCTCAGGCGCTTCCCGGCCCCCACCTCCACCAGCGCTCACCCGGAGGGCGCCCACCTACTCGGAGAGAATCGCCTCCCCCTCCAACGTGACCCCGACCGCCTGGATCACCGAAGCCACCCGGAACGCCTCCTGCACGGTCTCCCGCCCCACCCCCGCCCGCCGGAGGGCCTGCTCGTGCGAGTCCAGACACGCCCCGCACGCGTTGATCGCGGACACGGCGAGCGCCCACAGTTCGTAGTCGACCCTGTCCACCCCCGGATCGCCGAGCACCTTCATCCGCAGCCCGGTCCGCAGCTCGCCGTACGCGTGGTCGGACAGCAGATGCCGTGTGCGGAAGAAGACGTTGCTCAGCGCCATCGCCGCGGCCGCCGACTTCGCCGCGGTGTACGCCTCGGGCGACAGCCGGGCCCTGGCCTCCGGTGCCAGCTCGCGCAGCACCGGGGCCGAGCGCGAGGCGATCGCCGTGGCCAGCACCGTCCCCCACAACTGCTGCGCCGACAGCCCGGAGTCACCGAGGACGGCGTCCAGGTTCCGTCGCAGGTCCCCGGCGTAGTCCGGGATCGCGGACCTCAGCGTGTCGAGCGACATGGCGTCCTCACTCCGGGCGGGCGGCAGGTGGGGGTCGTGGGGGTCCAGTGTGGCGGTGCCGCGGGGCCGTCGCGGCACCGGCCTACTCCGTACGCAGGCCCTCCGGCCGCATGAGCCGCAGCAGCGGCGGCATGCTCAGCGCCGTGACCAGCAGGACGACGCCCGCGCCGATGCCCGCCATCGACAGCACGCCCGGCCAGTCGACGGCGACCCTGAAGCCCGTCATCTTCAGCAGTACCGCTCCCAGGGCCAGCCCGACCGACGAGGCCAGGACGAGGCCCAGCGTGATCGGGATCGCCGTCTGCCACAGTACGGACAGGCCGAGCGTGCGGCGCCGGGTGCCGAAGGCGACCAGGGCCGACAGCAGCTTCCGGCGTTCGCGCAGCTGCTCCAGCTGGGAGACCAGGAGGCTCGCGCCGATGAGGACGAGCACGGCGGACGCGCCGACCAGCAGACCGGTGCGGATGTCCGTGAACTGGTCCAGCCGGCGCGTCGACGCCCACTCCCAGGTCCGGATCAGCGGATCGACGGCGACGGCGGCGTTACGCACTTCGTCGAGCGCGTTCGGGACCGCGGGATCGGTGCGGACGTAGACGGTGCTGGAGAGTTCGTCCCCGGTCTTCGCGGGCAGGGCGCCCGGGGTGGCCAGCAGCCCTTCCGCGCCCATCCGCAACGGGTCGGCCCGCTGCGACACCTGCTTCACCTCGCCCGGCAGCTTCCAGGCGGCCTCGGCCCCCGGCTCGTCGCCGCTGAAGGACGGGTCGAAGTACAGCGTGTTCCCCGGGGTGCTCAGCTTCGCCGGATCAGCCTCCCGGAGGCGCTCGGGGGTATTCAGCAGGAAGACGTCACCGTCTCGGCACGAGGGGAGGACGGCGAGTTCGCGCAGCGCGGCGCAGTCGCCGACGGTCACCCCCACCCACGCCTCGGGGTCCTTGGCGGTGGGGGAGACCTCCGCGGTGGAGAGCACGGAGATGGCCCGGGCCCCCTTGGCCCGCTTCAGCTCCTTGGCGGCGACGCTCACCGGCAGGTCGTCCGGCAGCGTCAGCTCCATCTGGGTACGGGTGACGTCCTGGCCGGTCGACTCGGTGTACCTGCCCTCGGCGCCGGCGAACAGCATCTGCAGGGCGATCGCGCCGGCCACCGCCACGGCGATGCCGTTGACCATGCGGGCCGCCGAGCCGCTGCTCAGCTGGAGCCTGCGGACCGCCAGTTGCCAGGACAGGCCGCCGGAGCCGAGCCGGGCGACGAACGCCTCGACCACCCACGGCAGCAGCGCGGTGATGCCGAACAGCAGCAGCACGACACCGCCGGTCACCATGTACTCGTTGAACTTCCCGCCCTCCGAGCCCTGGTCGATCATCGGGTAGAGCAGGGCGAGACCGCCGAGCGGCGGCAGCAGCCGCCACCAGAGCCTGCGGCGCGCGGGCCTGGCCGTGCGGACCACGCCGAGCGGTTCGATGACGACGCCGCGCAGCGCGAACAGGGTGACGAGGACGGCGGCGGCGGGCACCGCGAGCGCCACCAGCAGGGCGAGCCCGGGGGAGGGGTCCAGGTAGCTCGGGAAGACACTGACGTCGAACACCTCGACGGAGCCGATGACCTCCCGGCCGAGCAGGAAGAAGCAGGTACCGAGGACCAGCCCCAGCACGGCGCCCGCGAGCGCCTCGCCGGCCGCGATCCTGCGTGTCATCCGCCCGTCCGAGCCGACCAGCCGCAGTGCCGCCAGCCTGCGGTCGCGCCGCTCGCCGCCGAACCGTACGGCCGTGGCGATGAAGACGGCGACCGGCATCAGCAGCACCACGAAGGCGACCAGTGTGAGCAGCACCAGGATCGGGTCCATCTCCTCCTGCGGCTGGTCGGTCGTACCGAATCGGTCGATGCGTGCCACCACGGAGCCGTCGAGCCGCTTCGCGAGGCCGTCGGCCCCGGCGTAGTAGGCGAGTTCACCCGGGCCGATCAGCCCGGTCTCGCCGATGGTGCCCGCCGTCCGGTAGGGCAGCCGGTCGCGCAGGAGTTCCCCGGCGTCCGAGTTCAGCAGGTCCGCGAGGGCGGGGGAGACGACCATCTCGCCCGGCGCGGGGAACGACGTGAGCCCCGGCGGCGGCGGCGCGTCCGGGCCCTCTTGTTCGAGGAGCCGTCCCCTGATCTCCTGGTGCCGGTACTCGGTGTCGGTGTCGGCGACGATCAGGCTCCGGTCGGTCGGCTTGGAGCGGGTGTTGTCCTCCAGGTAGCCGATGCCCCGGTCCTGCCGGGCGTCCTCGCGGGCTCCCCGGGTGTCCAGGGCGTTCGGTATCGCCGTGGTGAGCAGCAGCAGCGCCACCCCGAGGCCGACACCCACCGCTGTGAGCAGGGCCCGGATCCAGCCCTCACGGCCCCCGGTGAAGGTGAACCGGACCCCCATCGCCAGGTCCCGGTACCACTGGCGCGCGGCGATGCTCATACGACGCGCTCCATGTCCCGGGACTTCCCGTCCCGTACGACGATCTCGCGGTCGGAGTACGCGGCCACCCGCGCCTCGTGGGTGACGAGGACGACGGCGGCGTTGGTGGACCGGGCGGCCTCGGTGAGCAGTTCCATCACGCGCTCGCCGTTGAGCGAGTCGAGCGCGCCGGTGGGCTCGTCCGCGAACAGCACCCGGGGGCCCGTCACCAGGGCCCGCGCCACGGCGACCCGCTGGCCCTGACCGCCGGAGACCTCGCCGGGACGCTTGCGGGCGAGGTCGTCGACCTCCAGGCGCTCCATCCAGCCGAGGGCGGTCCGCTCGGACTCCTTGCGGGAGCCGCCGTTCAGCCGCAGCGGCAGGGCCACGTTCTCCACGCACGTCAGCTCGGGCACGAGCTGGCCGAACTGGAAGACGAAACCGAACTCGCTGCGCCGCAGCGCGCTGCGCTCGGTGTCGTTCATGGTGGCCATCTCGCGGCCGTTGTACGTGATCGAGCCCGAGTCGGGCGGCACGATCCCGGCGAGGCAGTGCAGCAGCGTCGACTTGCCGGAGCCGGAGGGGCCCATCACCGCGACGACCTCGCCGGGGTGGATGGAGAACGCGGCGCCGTCCAAGGCGTTGGTCGGCCCGTACGCCTTGCGCACGTCGGTCGCGACGAGCAGGGAGCCGGCGGGGGTCATCGGCGGACCACCGCCTCGGCCAGCTTGCCCAGTCGGGCGGCGGTCAGCTCCAGCCATCGCAGATCGGCCTCCAGGTGGAACAGGGCGTGGTCGCAGATCAACTGATCGGCCAGGTCGCCCTTGCGTTTGCGGTCGGTGAGGATGCGCATCATGCGCAGGTGCTCGGAACGCTGGGTGTCGAGGATGTCGGCCGCGTTCCGGTCGGTGAGCAGGGCGAGGACGACCTTCGTGTAGAGGGTCGACTGCAGGTACGGCTCGGGCTTCTCGGGCGTCGCGAGCCACCGCTGGACATCCGTGATGCCGGCCTCGGTGATGGCGTACCGCTTGCGCTCGGGGCCGCCGCCGGGCTCGATGCCGTCGACCTCGACGAGGCCGTTCTTCAGCAGGCGCGACATCGTCGAGTAGACCTGGCCGTAGTGCAGCGGCCGGTCGTGACCGAACTTCTCGTCGAAGGCCCGCTTCAGGTCGTAACCGTGTCGGGGCCCGGACTCCAGGAGTCCCAGGAGAGTGTGACCGATGGACATGAGCACGACTGTACACAGTGGGTATACACCGCACGTATACATGCCGTGTATAGGTGGCTCCCGGGTGGCGAGGGGGTGCAGGTCAGAGCCGATTGTCACGGTTGTGTCACCGAGATCGGCGCCAACCCGTGAGCCTGGTGGGGCAACCATCGGGCCTGTTGAAACGTCCGTTCCGGTGGGATGAGGTCTGCGACACGCGTGCCCGCGTGCGCATTGTCACGCCGTCACAGAGCGGACCGACTCCCTCTTGCCACAGTCCTCGGTGTTAGCTTGCTGAGCTGACAACACCCGAGTGACGTATGAGACCGAGCAGAAGTCGGAGCGGACCGGAGCCATGGGACGAGCGGAAGAAAGACGAGCGCGGCAACGCGGCGGTCGCCGCGCGGCGCCCCAGCGCTCGTCCGGGAGCGAAGCGGCAGGCACGACGACCGTCATAGGCGCGCCCGAGGGCGGCGGCCGGGCGGCTGCCAGAGCGGCGGCCAGAGGCGGTGGCAAGAAGCAGCAGAAGTCCTTCCTGCGCCGCCTGTTCACCTGGAAGAAGATCCTCGGCACGTTCTTCGGCGTCTGCCTGCTCGGCATGGCCGCCTTCGTGGCGCTCTACGCGTCGATCGACGTTCCCGAGGACGGCAACCCGCAGGCCACCCAGGAGAGCAACGTCTACAAGTTCTCCAACGGCAAGATCTTCGCCCGCACCGGCAACACCAACCGCGAGATCGTCGACCTCGACAAGGTCCCCAAGAAGGTCCAGCAGACTTTCGTCGCCGCCGAGAACAAGACCTTCTACTCGGACCCCGGCGTCGACTTCAAGGGCATGGCCCGCGGTGTGATCAACACCCTGTCCGGCAAGGGCAAGCAGGGCGGCTCGACCATCACCCAGCAGTACGTCAAGAACTACTACCTGACGTCCGACCAGACGGTGACCCGCAAGCTCAACGAGCTGGTCATCTCCCTGAAGCTGGAGCGCAACAAGACCAAGGACTACATCCTCGCGGGCTACATCAACACCAGCTTCTACGGCCGCAGCGCCTGGGGCATCCAGGCCGCCGCGCAGGCGTACTTCCGCAAGGACGCCAACGAACTCAGCGTCGAACAGGGCGCCTACCTCGCCGCGCTGCTCCAGGCCCCCAGCCAGTACGACCTGGCCACCGCCACCCCGACCGGCAGGAAGCTGGTCACGGCGCGCTGGAACTACGTCCTGGACAACATGGTCGAGATGAAGAAGCTGACCGCCTCGGAGCGCGCGGGCATGAAGATGCCCAAGCTCAAGCCGCCCCTGACCGCCCCCGGCATGGCCGGCCAGAACGGCTACCTGGTCGAGGCCGCCAACAACCAGCTGGCCAAGCAGCTGGTGGCCGAGGACAAGGCGTCCGACTTCGAGGAAGCCAAGACGAAGATCGACCTGGGCGGCTGGAACGTCACGCTCAACATCAACCCGAAGAAGCAGGCCGCGCTGGAGAAGGCCGTCAAGCAGCGCCTCACCAGCAAGCTCGAACCGAAGAAGCGCAAGGTCGACAAGGACATCCAGGCCGGTGCCGTCTCCGTCGACCCGAAGACCGGAAAGATCGTCGCCATGTACGGCGGCGTCGACTACGTGAAGCACTTCACGAACAACGCCACCCGCCGGGACTACCAGCCCGCCTCCACCTTCAAGCCGGTCATCCTCGCCGCGGCCGTCGACGAGAACGCCGAGACCCAGGACGGCGAACCGATCACCGCCAGCACGGTCTACGACGGTGACAGCCGGCACAAGGTCATGGACAACGGCACCGCGGTCGGCTTCAACCCGCCCAACGAGGACAACGTCGACTACGGCGACGTCACCGTGCAGACCGCCATGAACAAGTCCATCAACTCCGTCTTCGCGCAGATGGGCGTCGACGTGGGCATGGAGAAGGTCATGGAGGTGGCCGGGAAGCTCGGCATGGACACCGAGGGCATGCAGGCCGTCCCCGCCCAGACCCTGGGCTCCATGGGCGCCAGCCCGCTGGAGATGGCCGGCATCTACGCCACGCTCGACAACCACGGCAGGAAGGTCACCCCGACCCTCCTCGCCTCGGCCACGCACCGGGACGGCGAGGTCACGTTCCCCGACCCGATCGGCGAGCGTGTCATCAGCGAAGAGGCCGCCGACACGGTCACCTCGGTCCTCACCGGCGTGGTCGACGACGGTACGGCCAAGGCGTCCGTCCGCGACAACCCGGCCCGCAACGGCCAGCAGGTCGCCGGCAAGACGGGTACCTCCGACGAGAACCGTTCCGCCTGGTTCACCGGCTACACGCCGAACCTCGTGACCTCCGTCGGCCTCTTCGGCGAGGACATGAGCAAGAACGGCAAGCACGTTCCGATGTACAACGCCCTCGGGGAGCCCCGCATCAACGGCGGTGGCTTCCCGGCCCGGATCTGGGCCACGTACACCTTCGGCGTGATGGGCAAGCCCACCAAGTTCGACCTGAACACCAAGCAGGGTGCCGCGGTCGCGCCCACCGAGTCGGCGACCCCCTCGCCGACCCCGTCCGAGACCCCGAGCGAGACCCCGTCCGAGACCCCCTCCAGCGAGCCCCCGACGTCCGAGTCGCCGTCGGCCCCGGAGACGACCCCGGAGACCACGCCGGAGACGACCCCGGAGGAGACTCCGTCCCAGACCCCGTCGAACGACGATGACTTCCCGTTCCCGCCCGATCCCAACGATCCACAGGTGGACGACTAGCGCGGGACCGACGTACGACGGAGGGGGCGCCCGGTGATCACCGGG